>NZ_JBQVPI010000005.1:386559-409534 GCF_052438155.1 Shinella sp.
ATCAACACCAATGTCTGGGCATCCTTGATGCGCAGGAAGAGTTTCCCGGCCACCTTCAGCGCCGGCGTGCCATAGGACGTGCCGGTCTCGACGCCCGGCAAATCCTCGGCAAGGCGCTGGAGGCGCGCCAGCAGCATTTGGGTCTCATCGTCCGGCATGCCAAATCCTCCCCGGTGAAACTTACACCGGGGAGGCGCCGACTACGAGGGAGGATCAGGCCGGATGGATGCAGGATTGGGATGTATTGTCGGGGGAGAGGCGCGGCGCCCGGAAGAGGCCGAAGGGCAGGTCTCCCAGCGCGCGGGCGTCCATCGTCTCGATATCGGGATGGGAGAGCGGATCGCGCATCCAGACGGGCGCGTCCGCTGCATCAGCCTCGGCCCTGAGGGCTTCGGCGAACCTGGAGAAAGTCTTGAGCATTGCCTTCTCCTTGCGGTGCGTTACCATTGTCGGTGCCTGATAATCGCGCCGAAAGGCAAATTCCGCAATCGAGTAGTTCACGACCGGATTATAGAAAAGCTATATGAAAAATCTCAATCGCATCCATCTCAACGGTCTGCGCGCGTTGGAAGCGGTAGGGCGGCTCGGCTCACTCCAGGCGGCGGCGGAAGAGCTGGGCGTCACGGTCGGCGCGGTCAGTCAGCAGATCATCAAGGCGGAGGAGCAGCTTGGCCGGGCGATCTTCGACCGCACCGCCCGCGGCCTGCAGCAGACGGCCTTCGGCACGCCGTTCCTTGCGCGCCTGTCCGCCGCCTTTCGCCAGCTTTCCGAGGCGGTCGCGACCACGCAGCGCCGCGACGATGCGATCCTGACCATTTCCGTAGCGCCGATCTTCGCCTCGCGCTGGCTCATCCACCGCATCGACCGTTTTGCCGCCGCCCATCCCGACATCAGCCTGCGCATCGAGGCGACGACGACGCTGGTCGATCTCGCGCGCTCCGATGTCGATCTCGGCATTCGCGTCGGCCCGGGCACATGGCCGGATGTCACGGCGGAGTTTTTGCTGCCGCAGGTCATGTTCCCGGTCTGCGCGCCGGCATTGGCGGAAAGAATCAAGACACCGCAGGATCTTGCCGAGCAGCCGGCGGTGGTCGATGGCAACGATGCCTTCACCTGGGAGCGCTGGCTGAAGGCGGCAGGCCTCGCCATTGCGCCGCCGAAGGCGCGGCATGTGTTTTCCGACGCCTCGCTCTGCCTGGATGCGGCGCTCGCCGGGCAGGGGGTGCTGCTCGCCTGGCCGGTGCTGGCCTCCTGGGCGCTGAAGGAGGGGCGGCTGGTCGCGCCGTTCCCCATCCGCGTGGAGACCGGCATGGGCTATTATTTCGTGACGGCCCCGGGCATGCCGGAGCCGCGCAAGGTCTCGCTCTTCAAGCGATGGCTGCGCGCGGCCATCGCCGAAGATGAGGATGGTTTTGCCGGCGCGGTCATTCCAGCTCGGTAAGCCGCGTCGCCATCATTGCCTTGAAGGCCGGGCGCGACTGGCAGGCGTCGAGCCACGCCTTGACGTTGGGCGCCGCCTCGAAAAGCTCCGGCTGGCTCATCGCATAGCGGAAAACCTCTGCAACATTGAGATCGGCAACGGTGAAGCGGTCGCCGACGACATGACCGGTCGCGGCAAGATGTCGGTCGAACCGCTTGAAACACTTTTTCAGCGCCTTGGTCGCCGCACGAATCGTCAGCCGTCCCTGTTCGGTTTCGGCGGCCCCCGTATCGAGCGCCAAAATGATCTTCACGGCGTGCGGCTCCACCTCCGTCGCCGCCCACATCGTCCATTCCAGCATCTGCGCCTCTTCCGTTACCGTCTGGCCGGCGAGCGGGCCGCCATGTTTGCGGGCGAGATAGAGGTTGATGGCGAGCGATTCCGTCATCACGAAGCCGTCGTCGTCGATGCAGGGGATAAGGCCGGTCGGATTGACGGCCAGAAAATCCGGCGACTGGGTGTTGATAGGCGCATCGGCCGCCAGCGGATCGTCGACGCGGCGCGCCTGCACGATCGGAACCGAGACGAAGGGCAGGCCAAGTTCGCCGGCGAGCCAATAGTTGCGCGACGCGCGGGAGCGATAGACGCCGTAAATGGTGAGCATGGATCCTCCAGGGGGCAAATCCGCTTTCGCCGGGACTTGCGCAAGAACAAAGAGCCGGGCCATGTTTGCCGTTAGAGAAAGACGAAACTGCCGGGCGCGGCCGCCACAATAGGGGGCGGTCGGGTGAAGTGGTAGAGCGCCGGCCTGATCGATCGATGAATTGTCGTGATGGCAGGCCCGCTTGTCGCATTGACCTTCCACCGGCATAGGTCTAAGGGCGAAATGTCCGCAAATGCGGATGGGGACGATCGATGACACGAGGCATGACACGCTGGGCCGCCTGCCTGCGCATTCTCTGCGCAGTCGCCCTGCTGTTTGTCGGTTTTGCCCACCAACCCGCCTCGGCCACGCAACCCACCGCACTCGAGCTCGTACAATACACGCTGCCGGATGGAACGCTGCCGGACCTCTGCCTCGATGGCAGCGTCGACGGCAAGACCAGGCATGTCATGCCGATCAAATGCGAGGCCTGCCGCATCGGCAGTGCCATGCTGATGCCGGCGCCGGCCGATCTCGACGGCGCCGTTCTTGCCTTCCGCCATGTCTCAGCCCTGCCGCTCGCCGAAGAGGCGCTGCATTCCAGGCGCGAGCGGCCCGGCTCGCCGCCGCGCGCGCCACCCTTCCTGTCCGTCTGATGTTTTGAGCCTGTGCGGCGGCTTGCCGTCGCGCGCCTGAAATCCAGCCTGACGGGACCTTTTGCATGTCCGTAGTTTTTGATGCGCCGGCCGCTGCCGCCGCCGAACCTTCCGCGCTTGCGCAGCGCCTCTACCGCGCCATCTGGCGCTGGCACTTCTTCGCCGGCCTTCTCGCCGTGCCCTTCATGATCAGCCTCGCCATCACCGGCGGGCTCTACCTCTTCAACGACGAGATCGACGCCAGCCTCTTCCGCTACCGCAACTATGTGACGGTCGGCAGCGCGGAACTCGCCCCCTCCGCCATCGCGGAGAAGGCGGTCAGCGCCGTGCCGGGCGCAAAATTCTCCACCTACCGCACCCCGGCCGGTACCGACCGGTCAGCGCGGGTGACGGTCTCGACGGAGGCCGGCAAGGTTCTCGTCTTCGTCGACCCCTATACGGGGAACGTACTCGACACGGTGGGCGCGGCAGAAGAATTCAACCAGGTCGTCGAGGACCTGCACAGCCTCGATTATTTCGGCACCTCCTGGGAGCGCATCATCGAAGTGGTCGCCGGTTTCGCCATCGTTCTGACGCTGACCGGCATCTATCTCTGGTGGCCGCGCAGCCAGACCGGCGGCGTCGTCAGCGTGCGCGGCACGCCGGCGCGGCGCGTCTTCTGGCGCGATCTGCATGCCGTCACCGGCATTTTCGCCAGTGTCGTCATCCTGTTCCTCGCCTTCAGCGGCCTCTTATGGTCCGGCTTCTGGGGGGCCAAGGTCAACGCGACCCTGACCGCGAACGGCATGGGCTATCCGGTCGAACTGTGGGACCGGGTGCCGCATTCCATGCTGGTGACGACGGATGTGCTGCCGAAGGCCTCCTGGCTGATGGAAAACGCCCCGGTGCCGGAATCGACCGTCCCGACCGATGGCCAGACCGCGCTGCCGCCGATCGGCCTCGACAATGCCGTGACGATCGCCAATGCCGCCGGCATGCTGCCGGGCTACGACCTGTCGCCGCCGTCAGGCGAGACCGGCGTCTACACGGCCGCGATCTTTCCGGCCGACCTGGACTACGAGCGCACGATCCACATCGACCAGTATACCGGGGAGCGCCTCGTCGATACCGCCTTTGCCGACTATCCGGCGACGGGCAAGCTGATCGAATGGGGCATCAACGTGCACAAGGGGCAGGAATGGGGACTGTTCAACCAACTCCTCATGCTGTCCACCTGTTTCGTCGTCATCGCGATGAGCGTCTCGGCCGTCGTCATGTGGTGGAAGCGCCGTCCGAAGGGCCGCATCGGCGTGCCGCCGGCGCCCCGCGAAACCCGCATCTATCTCGGCCTGTGGGCGATTGCGGCCGTCTTCGGCGTGCTGTTCCCGCTGACCGGCCTCACCATCCTCGCCATGATCGTCCTCGATCAAGGCGTCATCCGCTTCGTGCCGCCACTGCGGCGCATCTTCTCCTGATCGTAACCGAAAGGACTTTTCCATGAACCGCATTCTCGCAACCGCCCTTGCGCTGGCGCTTTCCGCCTCCGCTACCTTCGCCCATGATTTCAAGGCCGGCACCCTCGAAGTCCACCACCCGGCCTCCAAGGCGACGCTGCCCGGCCAGCCCGTCGGCGGAGGCTTCCTGACCATCACCAATACCGGTACGGACGCCGACCGGCTGGTCTCGATCACCGCGCCGGACGTTTCCGACGACGTACAGATCCACGAAATGGCGGTGGAAAACGACGTCATGAAGATGCGCCAATTGCCGGACGGCATCGAAATCCCGGCCGGCGCCAAGCTGGAACTCAAGTCCGGCGGCCTGCACATCATGTTCATGCGCATCAAGCACCCCTTCAAGGAGGGCGAAACCTTCAAGGCGACGCTGAATTTCGAAAAGGCGGGAAAACTCGACGTGGACTTCAAGATCGAAAGCGCGAAGCCCAACGCAAAGCAGGGCGAGGGCGCCTCCGGCAACCACGAGGGCCATGGCGGCTGAAAAAGCGGATGAGGGAGCGATGCGGAAGGCTGCTCCCTCATCCACCATGGCACCTCCCCGTTCGGGCAAGAAGGAGAGGTGCATGCGAAGGGGCGGTGTTTAGCCCGCCCGGTTCCGTTCGATCGTCAGGTGCGCGTAGTCGGAAGACTCCTTGGCGAGGTCGCCCGTTGTGCGTTCCTTCCAGCGGTAGCCGGCAATGGCTGCCTCCGGCGTGTCTTCGAAGATGTTGCCGGTGATGAGGGCGGATCCCGCCTCCTCGACGACCGTCACCATGCAGCCGACCGGGCTCTTGCGCACCAGGTTGCCGCTGACGACGAGGCCGCGCATGAAAGGCCCCCAGCCGAGCGCGAGACCCCATTTCGGCGCGTTCTCGATTGTGTTGCCGGAGACGACGGTGTCGGCCTCCACCGCGATGCCGAAGCCGAATCCGGCCCCGTCATGCACATAGGGGCCCTCGAGCTTGAGATTGCGCACGACATTGCCGGTGACGGTGGCGAGCCTGCCGCCCTCGTTGAAATTAACGATGAGGATGCCGTTGGCGGCCCCGTCGATCAGGTTGCCGTTGACGATCGCGCCCTCGAAGCCGAATTCCGAGTAGATCGCCGTCTCGCCGCTGTCGAGGCAGGTATTGCCTGATATCTGCACGTTCGAGCCGGCATTGGAGCGGATGGCGGAGAAGGCGCAGCCGGAGACGTGGTTGTTGGTAATCATCACGTCGTCGGCGCGAAAAATGTTGATGCCGTTGCCGTACTGGCCGGTGCCGCCCTGGGTGGCGGCGATGCGCGCGATGCGGTTGCCGGAGACGATGGTGCCGTCGCGGCCCTTCTGCCAGCGATGGATCAGGATGCCGCCATTGCCGCAATCGAAGACCTGGTTGCCGGTGACGAAGAGATCGTGGCTGTCGACGGCGTAGAGCGCGTATTCGGCGGCACCCGACAGGCGGTTGCGCTCGATGCGGCCGCCGGAGCGTTCCAGGCTGACGGCGGTCTTCGAAGAACCCTGGATCTCGCAGTTCTCGATCGTCACATTGGCGACATTGCTGAGATGCACGAGGCCCTGGACGGTATCGTCGAGCCAGCGGTTTGCCCCGTCGATGACGAGATTGGCAAGTTCCACGCGGGCAAGTCCGTCGGCGGCGAAGAGATGGCCGTCGCCGCCATAGATGATGCGGGTGGCGCCCGGCACGCCGGTGATGCGCGCATTGTCGGGCAGCGTGATGTTGGAGATGACATAATCGCCCGGCGGCAGGAAGACAGGCATGTTCTTGGCGGCCGCTTCCTTGATGAGCTTGGCGAAGGCCTTGCTCTTGCGGTCGCCGGCACCCGGCCGGATGCCGTGGGCCGAAGCATCGATACTGCCCCGTAAATCGACATCGATGATCGGCAGCCGCGGCGTCTGGGCAAGCGCCGGGGTAGCGATGCCTGCCGCGCCAAGACCCAAAGCTGAAAGAAACAACCGTCTGCTAACCATGATAACTCCTAGTCCGCCAAGGAGCAGGAACCGTGCCAGTTGCCTCTGTGCCGAAACGGAACAATTTGGGTGATGCCCGCTACGGTTGCCGATCCTGTGCCTCAAACGCCGGATTGGCGGCATTTCGTCGGTTTCCTTTAGGGTTGGATAACGACTCTAGGTGTACCGTCGGGCGTTCGGAGGAGGCCGCGACCCGCAGTGCCCTTCCTTGCCCTAGGAAATTGCAGGGGTTCATGTCGACGCACTTGTCTCACCTTGGCAATGACGACGCCGATGCGACGGCGCGTCTGATGTCCGCCAGCCAGCGCCTCATGAGCGAGGCGGCGCGGCTCTTTCCGCTGGCTGCCGCCCAGAACGAGCGCACGATCTGGCTCGAAGCCATGATCGACGAGGTGCCGGACTATCTCTACTTCAAGGACAGGAACGGCCGGTTCGTCGTCGCCAACCGGGCGATCGTCAGCGACAACCGGCGCGACGGCCTGGACAGCCTGGAAGGTCTCTCCGATTTCGATATCCACCCGGAGCCAATCGCCCGCGGTTTTTTCGAGACCGAGCAGGACATCATCCGCACCGGCCGGCCGATGCTCGACATGGAAGAGCTGATCCGCGATTCCAGGGGCAATCTCAAATGGCTGCTCACCTCGAAACTGCCGGTGCGCGACGGGGCCGGCGAGGTGATCGGCATCGTCGGCATCGCCCGCGACATTACGGAGCGCAAGCGGTCCGAGAGCCTGCATCTCGGCCAGGCGCACCTCCTCAAGATGATCGCGCTGGGCTCGCCGCTGGCCGAGGTTTTTTCCGCCCTCATCCTGTTGATCGAAGCGCATGTGCCGGATGTCACCGGCTCGATCCTGATGCTGGCGCCCGACGGCAAGCACATCGTCAATGGCGCCGCTCCGAACCTTGATCCCGCCTATTGCCAGCTGATTGAGGGCCTCGAGATTGGCCCGGCCGTGGGCTCATGCGGCACCGCCATGTGGCGCGGCGAACCGGTCATCGTGTCTGATATCGAAAGCGACCCGCTCTGGGCGGACTACAGTGCGTTCGTCCTGCCCTACGGTTTCCGCGCCTGCTGGTCCTCGCCGATCGCCTCCTACCAGGGCAAGGTACTCGGCTCCTTCGCGCTCTATTCCCGCCACCGCGGCGAGCCCTCCGCCGAATGCATGAAGCTCGTCGGCATGGCGACGCACATTGCCGGCATCGCCATCGAGCGCAAGGAGGCGGAAGACAGCATCCAGTACATGGCGCACCATGATGCGCTGACCGGCCTGCCGAACCGCAGCATGCTCGACGAGCGCGTCGCCTCTGCCATAGAGGCAGCGGACGACCGCGGCGGCACGATGACGCTCGCCTTCCTCGACCTCGACAATTTCAAGCTGGTCAATGACAGCCTCGGCCATCATGCCGGCGACGAGCTGCTGAAGATCGTCGCGGCCCGCATGCTGCGCTGCGTGCGCGCCTCTGACAGCATCGTGCGTCTCGGCGGCGACGAATTCGTCGTCCTCATCAACGGCGCGATGCGCCGGGGCGAGATGGTGGAGGACCGGTTGCGCGCCGTGCGCGAAGCGATCGCCGAGCCGGTGGAAATCGAGGGCCGCTCCTTCCAGGTCACGTGCAGCATGGGGGTGGCCGCCTATCCGGAGCACGGCCGCAATGTCATGGAACTCCTCGCCCGCGCCGATGTTGCCATGTACCGCGCCAAGGAGATCGGCCGCGACGCCATGCAGGTCTTCAGCGCGGAACTGGCCAACCGTGCCTCCGAAAAGCTGGCATTGCAGGAAGAGCTGCGCCGCGCGCTCGCCCAGCAGGAACTTTTCCTGCAATACCAGCCGCAGATGGATCTTGCGACCGGCCGCATCTTCGCCGTCGAGGCCCTCATCCGCTGGCGCCATCCCGAACGCGGTCTCGTCGGGCCGGGCGATTTCATCCCGCTGGCGGAAGAGACCGGCCTGATCGGCCCGATCGGCGACTGGACGTTGCGCGCCGCCTGCCGGCAGAACAAGGCCTGGCAGGTCTCCGGCCTGCCGCCCATCGTCGTCAGCGTCAATGTCTCGGCCCGCCAGTTCCAGGAAAAGGACTGGGTGGAGCGTGTCGCCGCCGCACTCGAGGAAAGCGGGCTTGAGGCGCGCTATCTCGAGCTGGAACTGACCGAGAGCATGATCATGCAGGATGTGCAGCAGGCGGTGGAGACCATGCACCGGCTGGAAAAGCTCGGCGTGCACCTTGCCATCGACGATTTCGGCACCGGCTATTCCAGCCTTGCTTCGCTGAAACGCTTCCCGGTCGGGCGCCTGAAGATCGACCGTTCCTTCGTGCAGGATCTGCCGGATGACGGTGACGATGCGGCAATCGCCCGTGCCGTCATTTCACTCGCCCACTCGCTCCAGCTTCGGGTGATCGCCGAAGGGGTGGAGACCCGCGAGCAGATCGACTTCCTGCGCGAAGCCGGCTGCGACGAAATCCAGGGCTACTACCTCTCCAGGCCGATCGACGCCCGCGCTCTCCAGGCGATCCTCTGCATTCCGAACCTCTAGGCCGTGAACCCCTAGAGATTGGTTGGGCGCCACTGGCCTTATGATTCTGGGTTTCAATCGTCCTGCTGTCTTAACCACGGCTGACCAACTGCGACGCGTGTTGCTGACCATCCTGGGGGAAGGCTGGCTATCTCATCAAGGTCAGGGTGGCGATTTACGACCTCTGACATAGCGACCACTAGCTCCATCGCCATGTTCGCCGGTGCCCCGTCCGTAAATCCCCATGAATGGTCATCTTCATAGTGTGTTGCGACGAGAACTGGCTGCCCCTCGATCACCGAGCGACAGGTAATGCAGGCAACGTTCGGTGCTTGATCAAACTTCCAACTCATGCCCTACCTTATCCCACCGATGTCTGATTCAGGCTCTTCATGAGCCGATATGACCTGACTGACTTCGCATGGCGCGCGATCGAGCCGCTCCTGCACAACAAACCGAGCGGAGTTCCGCGCGTCAATGACCGTCGCGTGCTGAACGGTATCTTCTGGGTGCTCCGTTCTGGCGCGCCATGGCGCGACTTGGCCTCAATACGCCTGTGGTTGCGCGCTTATGAGTCTACGGCCTAATAATTCCTGCAGTCCCGTACGTTGCTTCTTGACATTGTTATGTTGATATCAACAGTAATAAGCATGTCTGATGAAGTCCTGATTCCCTACGAAACGACGCTGTTCGTGCGTGACCATTGCCTGTGCCTGCATGCCCAGCGTGCGGCCCGCGCCCTGGCACGCCGCTTCGACGATGCGTTGCGCCCGCTCGGCCTCACCAACGGCCAGTTTTCGCTGTTGATGTCGCTGAACCGCCCCGCACCGCCGCCGATGGGACCGGTCGCGAACCTGCTCGCCATGGATCGCACCACGCTGACGGCCGCTCTCAAGCCGCTCGAACGCCGTGGCCTCGTGCGCGTCGAGGCCGACCCCCGAGACCGCCGCGGCCGTCTCCTGCGCTTGACGGAGGAGGGCCGCAGCCTGCTGACCCAGGCCTTCCCGATCTGGAAGGAAACGCACGAAAAGGTCGATGCCCAGCTTTCTGCCGTCGATATGAAGGCGCTGCGCGCCGGCATGCTGGCGATTGCCTAGCGGCCGCCGACGGTCGCCAGGAGAATGCCGGGAACGCACATGCCACCACAGGCATTCCTGTTTTCACGGTTCGCAGACTTTCGGAGATTGAAACATGGCGATCAAGCGGATGGACAATGTCGGGATCGTCGTCGAGGACCTCGATGCGACGATCGACTTCTTTTGCGAGCTCGGCCTTGAGCTCGAAGGGCGGGCCATGATCGAGGGGGAATGGGCAGGGCGTGTCACGGGACTGGGCGATCAGCATGTCGAGATCGCCATGATGCGGACGCCCGACGGCCATAGCCGGCTCGAGCTTTCCCGCTTCCTCCGGCCGGCCGTCGTCGCCGATCACCGCAACGCCCCGGTCAATGCGCTTGGCTATCTCCGCGTCATGTTCGCCGTGGACGACCTCGACGAGACGCTGGAGCGGCTTCGCCCACGCGGCGCGGCACTCGTCGGCGACGTCGTCGACTACGAAGGCGTCTATCGGCTCTGCTACATCCGTGGTCCCGAAGGGCTTCTCATCGGGCTCGCCCAGGAACTGCGCTGAAGCGCCACCGCAAACGACGCCACCCCTCTGGCAGAGCGCCGCAAAGCCGCTATCTTCTCCGTCATGAAGCCCGATCAGCTCCTCAAGCCGGCGCCCGCCGGTCTTTATTGCCCTGCCGGCGATTTCTACATCGATCCCGTCCGCCCCGTGGCGCGGGCGCTGATCACGCATGGCCACTCGGATCATGCTCGTGCCGGCCATGGCGCGGTGCTGGCGACGCGTGAGACGCTCGACATCATGGCGATCCGTTATGGCGAGGATTTCTGCGGCACCATGCAGGCGGCCGCCTTCGGCGAGCGCATCGATCTCAACGGCGTCACCGTCTCGTTTCATCCGGCGGGCCATGTGCTCGGGTCCGCGCAGATCGCGGTGGAGAAGGATGGCCTGCGCATCGTCGCCTCGGGCGACTACAAGCGCGGTGCGGACCCGACCTGCGCCGCCTACGAGCCCGTCCGCTGCGACGTCTTCATCACCGAGGCGACCTTCGGCCTGCCGGTCTTCCATCATCCGGAACCCAAGGCCGAGATGGGCAAGCTGCTCACCTCGCTGAGGCAGTTTCCCGAGCGCAGCCATCTCGTCGGCGCCTATTCGCTCGGCAAGTCGCAGCGCGTCATCCGCCTGCTGCGCGATTGCGGCTATGACGCGCCGATCTATATCCACGGCTCGCTGGCACGGCTCTGCGACTACTATGTCAGCCGCGGCATCGACCTCGGCGACCTGCGCCCCGCCACGCTGGAAAAGGGCGACCCGACGGATTTTCGAGGCGCCGTCATCGTCGGCCCGCCCTCCGCCTTTGCCGATCGTTGGGCGCGCCGCTTCAACGAACCGCTCATCGCCTTCGCCTCCGGCTGGATGATGGTGCGCCAGCGCGCCAAGCAGGGCGGCGTCGAGCTGCCGCTCGTCATTTCCGATCATTGCGACTGGCCAGAACTCACCGAAACGATCCGCGAACTGGCGCCAAGCGAGGTCTGGGTAACGCACGGCCGCGAGGAGGCGCTGGTGCGCTGGTGCGAGCTAGCCGGCGTGCCGGCCAAGCCGTTGCATCTCGTCGGCTATGAGGATGAGGGGGATTGATGCGCGAGACGTTGCACGCTCTGATGTCAAGGGTGCAAAAGCCGGATGTGCAGGGCACCCACGACGAGGCCGACGAACGCGCCGATGGGCGCGAACGTAATCGCCCCCAGTATGCCCGCAAGTTCATAGCCGCCCCAGGCGCCGAGGAACAGGCCGACTACGCTGAGGATGGTGGTGATGATGTTGTGCACTTTTCCCATGAACAAGCACGTAGGAAGCCGCGACTTTCGCTACAAGGGGGAGGGTTTTTATGAGAGCCTTCGCCACACTGCTCGACCGTCTCGTCCTCACCCCCTCGCGCAACGGCAAGCTCAAACTGCTCGCCGACTATTTTCGCGACACACCCGATCCTGACCGCGGCTACGGCCTTGCCGCGATCGCCGGCACGCTCGATCTGAAGAGCGTCAAGCCGGCGCTGCTGCGCGAACTCGTGCTGGAGCGCATGGACGAGGTGCTGTTTCGCTACTCCTACGATTATATCGGCGACCTCGCCGAGACGATCGCGCTCGTCTGGGACCAGGAGCGCAAGGAGCGCGTGCCCGACGAGGCGCAGCCACGGTTGAGCAGCGTCGTCACCCGCATGAACGCGCTCGGCCGCACCGAGGTGCGCACCGCCGTGCGCGATCTGCTCGACCGATTGGATCCCTCCGCCCGCTTCGCCTTCATCAAGCTTGCGACCGGCGGCCTGCGCATCGGTGTCTCGGCCCGCCTCGCCAAGCAGGCGCTCGCCGAATTCTCCGGCATGGATGTCACCGAGATCGAGACGCTGTGGCACGGGCTGGCCCCGCCCTACGAGCCGCTCTTCGCCTGGTTGGAAGGACGCACCGAGCGACCGGTGCTGGCAACGCCGGCGATCTTCCACTCCGTCATGCTCGCCAACCCGGTGGGCGAGGGCGACCTCGACACTCTCGACCCCGCCGATTTCGCCGCCGAATGGAAATGGGATGGCATTCGTGTGCAGATGTCGTCGGCAGGCGCGACGCGCCGGCTCTACTCCCGCTCCGGCGATGACATTTCCGCCGCCTTCCCGGATGTGCTCGACGCGATCAATTTCGAGGGCGTGGTGGACGGCGAGCTGCTCGTCGGCGGCACCGCCCGCACCAACAGCCCGACACGCACCTTTTCCGACCTCCAGCAACGCCTGAACCGCAAGACGGTCAATGCGAAGATGCTGGACGACTACCCCGCCTTCGTGCGCGCCTATGACGTGCTGTTCGACGGGGAGGCGGACGTGCGGCCGGAAACCTTCGTGGCGCGCCGCGCCCGACTAACCCATCTCATCGAGACGGCGCCGCACGACCGGTTCGACCTCTCGCCGCTCGTGCCCTTCGCCAGCTGGGAAGAACTCGAAACGATCCGCCGCGAGCCGCCGGACCCGGTGATCGAGGGCGTGATGATCAAGCGCCTCGACAGTCCCTACCAGGCCGGTCGCATGAAGGGCCCGTGGTTCAAGTGGAAGCGCGATCCCTACAATGTCGATGCCGTGATGATGTACGCCCAGCGCGGCCACGGCAAACGCTCGAGCTACTATTCCGACTTCACCTTCGGTGTGTGGACGCAAGGCCCGGACGGCGACGTGCTGGTGCCCGTCGGCAAGGCCTATTTCGGCTTCACCGATGCCGAGCTCGAAGTGCTCGACCGTTATGTGCGCAACAACACGACGGAACGCTTCGGCCCGGTGCGGGCTGTCCGAGCGGAGCCCGCCTTCGGTTTTGTGCTCGAGGTCGCCTTCGAGGGCATCAACCGCTCCACCCGCCACAAATCCGGTGTCGCGATGCGCTTTCCCCGCATCGCGCGGCTCAGACAGGACAAGCTGCCCGCCGATGCCGACCGGCTGGAAACGCTGATGGCGATGGTGGAGGCGAAGGAGGTTTGACGGTTTTTACCGCGAGCGAAACCAGGCGATGAGCTTCCACGCTGCGATTGCTGCCGATACGACGAGCACGGTGAACGAGGCAAGGGTCGTTGTGAGCAGCGTCTCGCCATAACCGGAGAAGGGGCTATTGCACTGGAAGCCGCCGAATCCGAAGGCGCAATGGCGCTGCTGTATCGTGTTGGAAACATTGAGAACGACAGTCGAAATCGCCGCCGCCGCGATGCTGATATAGGGGAATGGCCTGGCACTCATCGGCCGACCATTCCGTATCCCATGCGCATGGTCAAGGTGCCGGGCTGAGGTTTACAGCCCCAGCGCCGAGAGATCCGGGCCGATCGGCACGATGCGGTCCGGGTTGAGTGACTTGATCGAATAATAGCCGTGTTTGATGTGATCGATGCTGACCGTGTCGCGCACGCCGGGCAGGTTGAGCACGCGCTTCGTGTAGGCCGAGAGCGCCGGATAGTCGGCCAGCCGCTGGCGGTTGCACTTGAACAGGCCGTAATAGGCGGCGTCGAAACGGATGAGCGTGACGAAGAGGCGGATATCGGCCTCGGTAAAAGTGCTGCCGGTGAGGAACGGCCCGCCGGCGGCAAGGCGTGTCTCCAGCTCGTCCAGCATGGCGAAAACGCCATGGAAGGCTTCTTCATAGGCGACCTGCGTGGTGGCGAAGCCGGTGCGGTAGACGCCATTGTTGAGCGACGGGTAGATGCGCTCGTTGAGGGCGTCGATGTCGCTGCGCAGGGCTTCCGGGTAGAGATCGACGCTTTCGTCGGCCAATGCGCCAAACCCGCTGTTCAGCATGCGCACGATATCGGCGGATTCGTTGTTGACGATCGTCTTGCGTTCCTTGTCCCAGAGCACCGGCACGGTGGCGCGGCCGGTGAAGGCGGCGTCGGCGCTGGTGTAGATTTCGTGCATGTAGGTCGCGCCGTTGAGATCGTCGCGGTTGGCGCCGGGATAGTCGCCGAAACGCCAGCCCTGGTCGGACAATGCCGGCTCGACGATGGAGACGGAGATGGCGTCGTCAAGCTTCTTCAGCTTTCGGGTGATCAGCGTGCGCGACGCCCAGGGGCAGATCAGCGCGACATAGAGGTGGTAGCGGCCGGCTGCCGCGGCAAAACCGCCTTCGCCTGTCTGGCCGGCGCTGCCGTCCGGCGTCACCCAGTTGCGAAAACTCGACACCTGGCGCACGAAGCCGCCCTTGGCGTCCGTAGCCTGGACAGGCTGCCAGTCTTCCGTCCATTTGCCATTGACCAGCATCGCGTCACCTCACATCGGTTGATTGTGACCCCGACCTACCGCCCGCGCGCGAAAACGGCAATTCGCGCGGCAATTGACACAGCGTTCACAAAGAGCCGCATCCGTGCCGCCTCCTTCCCTTCTCCCCAGCGGGGAGAAGGTGCCGGCAGGCGGATGAGGGGGCGCCGAAGGCGAAAATCCAGACCCAGCATGTATCCCCCTCATCCGACCCTTCGGGCCACCTTCTCCCCGCTGGGGAGAAGGGGATAAGCACCGTCGAATTCCATGGGCCGTGATCTTTGGAACTGGCGGTACGCTCACGCCATCAGCCGGTCGATCAGCGCGGAGGCGGCATCCGCAATCACCGTGCCGGGCGGGAAGATCGCGTCGGCGCCGGCCTGTTCCAGGGCTGGAAAATCCTGTGGCGGGATGACGCCGCCGACGGCGATCAGCATGTCGCGCGCGCCGCGCTTGACGAGCGCGGCCTTCAGTTCCGGCACCAGCGTCAGGTGGCCGGCGGCAAGCGACGAAGCGCCGACGATATGCGCGCCCTCGCGGATCGCCAGCTCCGCCACCTCTTCCGGCGTCTGGAACATGGCGCCGACGATGACATTGAAGCCGAGATCGGCAAAGGCGGTGGCGATGACCTTCTGGCCGCGATCGTGACCGTCCTGCCCCATCTTGGCGACGAGGATGGAGGGCTTTTCGCGCCGGAGCTTTTCGAAGGCGGCGACCTTGTCGATAGCCGTGTTGAAGGCCCGGTCGTTGGCGCCCATCTCCTTGCGGTAGACGCCGGAAATCGTACGGATTTCCGCGACATGGCGGCCAAAGGCCTTTTCCAGCGCATAGGCGATCTCGCCCACCGTTGCCCGCGCGCGGGCGGCCTTCACCGCGAATTCCAGAAGATTGCCGTCGCCGCTTTTCGCCACGTCCGTCAGGGCATCCAGAGCGCTTTCGGCCGCCGCCGTGTCGCGCGTGCCCTTCAGCTGCTGGAGTTTCGAGAGCTGGCGGGCGCGCACCTCGGAATTGTCGACCTTCAGCACGTCCACCTCGATGTCGCGCTCCGGTCGTGAGAAATTGACGCCGACGACAGTCTGCTGGCCGCTGTCGATGCGGGCCTGCGTGCGGGCCGCGGCCTCCTCGATGCGCAGCTTCGGGATGCCCTTCTCGATGGCCTTCGCCATGCCGCCGAGCGCCTCGACCTCCTCGATATGCGAGAGCGCCCGCGCCGCGAGATCATGTGTCAGCCGCTCGACATAGGCCGAGCCGCCCCAGGGGTCGATGATGCGCGTCGTGCCGCTTTCCTTCTGCAGCAGGATCTGCGTGTTGCGGGCGATGCGGGCGGAATGGTCGGTCGGCAGCGCCAGCGCCTCGTCGAAGGAATTGGTGTGCAGCGACTGCGTATGCCCCTGCGTCGCCGCCATCGCCTCCACCATAGTGCGCATGACGTTGTTCATGGGATCCTGCGCCGTCAGCGACCAGCCGGAGGTCTGGCAATGGGTACGCAATGCCAGCGAACGGGCGTCCTTCGGGGAAAAGTTCGTCTTCATAAGGGCTGCCCAGATCAGGCGCGCGGCGCGCATCTTGGCGACTTCCATGAAGAAGTTCATGCCGATCGCCCAGAAGAACGAGAGGCGGGGTGCAAAGGTGTCGATGTCGAGCCCGGTGGCGACACCGGCGCGGGCATATTCGATACCGTCGGCGATGGTGTAGGCGAGTTCCAGGTCGGCCGTCGCCCCCGCTTCCTGCATGTGATAGCCGGAAATCGAGATGGAGTTGAACTTCGGCATGCGCCGGCTGGTATAGCTGAAGATGTCGGAGATGATCCGCATCGAGGGCTGCGGTGGGTAGATATAGGTGTTGCGGACCATGAACTCCTTCAAAATGTCGTTCTGGATGGTCCCGGACAGCTTGTCCTCGGAAACGCCCTGTTCCTCCGCCGCGACGATGAACAGGGCCATGATCGGCAGCACCGCGCCGTTCATGGTCATGGAGACGCTCATCTCGTCGAGCGGAATACCGTCGAAGAGCTGCTGCATGTCGAGAATGGAATCGATCGCCACGCCCGCCATGCCGACATCGCCTGCCACGCGTGGATGGTCGCTGTCATAGCCGCGGTGGGTGGCAAGGTCGAAGGCGACGGACAGGCCCTTCTGGCCGGAGGCGAGGTTGCGCCGGTAGAAGGCGTTCGATTCTTCCGCCGTCGAGAAGCCGGCATATTGCCGGATGGTCCAGGGCTGCTGGACATACATCGTGGGGTAGGGCCCGCGCAGATAGGGCGCCGCACCCGGCCAGGTATCGAGATAGGACAGGTCGGCCAGATCCGCCGCGCCATAGGCCCCGCTGACGGCAATGCCCTCCGGGGTGAGCCAAGCGGCCTCGCCGGTCGGGGCGGCGGGTGCGGCTGGCTTCGACCAGGTGATGGTGGAGAAGTCGGGGATCCGGCTCATGCCGCCACCTCCGCAAGATCGGCGAGAAGAACGGGCGACAGGCCCGTGTTTTGGTCGGGCGCAAGCGGCCCCAGCAGCGTGAATGCCCGCTCGTCCTTCAGCGGGAACAGCGTCGTGCCGACGATCGGCTTCAGCGAACGCTCGGTGCGCGCCGCCTCGACCATGGCCTGGATGTCACCCGAGGCGATGGCAGTCGAAAGCCCGCCCTTCTTCTCGATGCCGACAAAAATCTCCCAGGCCTTTTCCGCCAGCGCGTCGGTCAGCGCCTCGATACCACCGGCGCCCGCGGCAGGGTCGGCGACATGGGCGAGGTTGCTTTCGGTGATCAGCACGACCTGCGTGTTGCGGGCGATGCGGCGGGCGAAGGGGTCCGGTATGCCGAGCGCCAGCGTGTGCGGCAGCACGGTGATCTCGTCCGCACCCGCGGTGCCGGCGGAAAAGACGGCGATGGTGTTGCGCAGGATGTTGGTTTCCGGATCGCGTTTGGTCAGCATGCGCCAGCTCGTCTCCGCGTGGAGATGCGCAGGCTTCGGCTCCGAGATGCCGCAGGCGGCTTGCATCTTGGCGTGGATCAGCCGCGCAGCGCGGAATTTCGCGATGGTGAGGAACTGGTCCTGGTCGGCGCATAGCGACAGCGAGGTCATGGCGAAAACCGCCTCCGGTGCCATGCCGGCGACATCGAACAGGCGGAGGTTTTCGGCAAGTGCTGCCGCGACGATGGCAAGTTCCAGCGCTTCGCCGGCCCCGGCATTGTGGGCCAGCCGCCCATCGGCATTCAAAACCGTTCCGGAAAAACCAAAGCCGATCAACGTTTTGGCGAGCGCGGCGGACTCTCCTGTTTCACCGTAAGTGCCGCTAAGCGCGGAGGTGAAGGGATCGAGCCCGAAATGCACAGGCGCCTTCTCTGCGCCCGCGTCGTCCAGCGCGTGGGCGAGCGTCGTCGCCAAGGCTCGATCCGCGAAACCGGCTTCGAGACGGAGCGAAAAGGGCGCTGCGGCACGCGCGGCGGCGGTCTTGCGGAAGGCGGTTTCGCTGCCGGCCGTAATGCCCGCGCCATGGGCGGCGGCGCTGCTTTGGAATGTGAGGGCGATGCCCGTCGCACCATTTTCGAGGTCGTCGGCCATCTGGGCGCGGGCGCGAGAAAAATCCGCGTCGTCGCGGCGCTGGTTGACGGTCCAGGCGTCGCCGGCATGGGGCGTGCCGGCGTGGCTGTGGGCAAGCGGGACGGCACCGTCGCGGCGCGTGTAGATCGGCCGGATTTCGAGGCCGTCATCGCTGCGGGAGATGAGCGTCGCCTCGAAGTCAGCGCCCTTCAGCGCCTTCTCCGCCAGCTTGCGCCAGCCTGCCTCGTCGATGGGCGCAAAACCAGCGTCCTTCAAGATACTCGCGTCCATCCCGTCGCGTACTCCGTTTTCCGGCATTTCTATCCATCCGGGATACAGCGTAAAGCGCCACTTTGGTAGAGTGGCCCATCGGCGACAGCATTTTGGAAATTATGGCGCGCAAGCCTGGGGTCAGCCGCAATTGCCACAATTGGGGCAGGGTTATGGACCTAACTGGCCTTTCGTTAGTTAGTGATTCAGTCTCTCGCCCCATTCTAGGCTTCCGCCCAACGGATTTCGACGCACCCCATGACCGATACCGCGCTCTCCCGCCGCCGCTTCCTGCAGTTCTCCGGGCTCGCCATGGCGAGCGGCCTTGCCGGCTGCACCTCCTCGATGAACACGGACCGTTTCCGCGAGGAGACGCGCCCCTATTTCCGTAATCCTGCGCTGGAAGGCCGGCCCGAGATCATCGCCGATGGGCGCGGCCCGATCAGCATTTATGGTCAGACGCCGTCCGGCCTGTTGCCGGATTCGTCGCGCTTTGCCGCGATTTACGGCCAGGTTTTCGATGGCGGCTACCAGGTGCCCGCCATCCCCTACCAGCAGATCGATGCGCGCTACTATCGGCAGGAAGTCGAGAACCCGTTCGGCGAACAGCCGGGCACGATCATCGTCGATACCGGCAACCGTTTCCTCTATCTCATCCAGTCGAACGGCACCGCCATGCGCTATGGCGTGGGCATCGGCCGGCAGGGCTTTGCCTGGTCGGGCCGCGGCGTCATCCAGTGGAAGCAGGCCTGGCCGAAATGGACGCCGCCCGACGAAATGGTCGCGCGCCAGCCGGAGCTGGTGAAATATTCCGCCGCCAATGGCGGCATGCCCGGCGGCCTCAACAATCCGCTCGGCGCCCGCGCGCTCTACATCTTCCAGAACGGCCAGGACACGCTCTACCGCCTGCACGGCTCGCCGGAATGGAAGTCGATCGGCAAGGCCGTTTCCTCCGGCTGCGTGCGCATGCTCAACCAGGACGTCATGGATCTCTACGATCGCGTGAAGGGCAAGGCGCCGATCCTGGTCATCTGACCGGGTCCTAAGCCCCCAACAGGTCTGCCATGATGCGCAGATGGTCGGCCTGCAGCGGCTTTTCGAAGTAGCTCTTGACGAAGCTGTACTGCATCGCCCGCTCGCGGTCCTTGCCGAGATGGGAGCTCGTCAGCATGGCAACGACGGGGGCGTGCACCTCGAATTCCTCGGCATAGCGGTCGAGGAACTCGAACCCGTTCATCACAGGCATGTTGATGTCGAGAATGATGGCGTTTGGCGTCTCGCGGTGCAGGACGTCGAGCGCCTCGGCGCCGTCGAACGCCTTGATGATGCGGATCGACGGGTCGAATTTGCGGATCGTGTATTCGCAGATGAACTGATCGTTCTCGTCGTCGTCGACGATCAGGATCGAGTGGATCTTCATGGCAATTCCCCATCGGGCAGTTCGATGATGAACCGGCTGCCCTTATCTCTTGCTTCATAAAGCGCCGTGCCGCCGAGGGCTTCCACGCTCTTTCTCAATATGTAGAGGCCAAGGCCGCTGCCGAAAGACCGGTTCGGGTGCAGCCGTTTGAACATCTTGAACAACAAATGGCGGCTTGCGGGCGGAACGCCCAGGCCGTTGTCTTCCACCGACAGCCGCATTCTGCCGGCATAGCGGAAGGCGCGGACATCGATCGCCGGGGCGGCCTCCTTCGGATCATGATACTTGACCGCGTTGGACAGCATGTTGCCGACGATGACCTGGAATTTCGACGGCTTGCTGACGATTGTCAATTCTTCCGGCACGTGATTTTCGATGCGGATCCGCTTGAAGTCCTCAAGGTGCGACAAGGCATCGATGGATTCGGAAACCAGCGCGCGCAGGTCGATGGCCCGGTCGTCCTCGTCCATCAGCCGGTTGCGGGTGAGTATCATGATGTTCTGGATCAGGTGGTCGAGCCGGCTGAAATTCTTCTCCATGCGCCGCAGCGTCTGGCCGAGCGCGGTGAGTTCGCCTTCTTCCAGCATGTCGCGTGAAATGGTGAGCAAGCCCATGGACGAGGCGATCGGCGAGCGCAGGTCGTGTGAGGTGCGGTAGGCGAATTCCTCAAGTTCGGCATTCGCGTCGATCAGCGCCTGCTCGTTCGCCTTGCGCTCGGAAATGTCGCGCACGATGCCGCTGTAGATGATGCCGCCGCCGAGCTCCAGCCGGGCGATGGCGAGGTCCAGCGCAAAGGTCGAGCCGTCCTTGCGCCGCCCTTCCGCCTCCCGGCCGATGCCGATGACCTTCGCCACGCCGGTGCGGTGATAGTTGGCGAGGTAGCCGTCATGGGCGCTGTGATAGGGCTCCGGCATCAGCATCTTGATGTTGCGACCAGTCATTTCCGCCGGCAGGTAGCCGAAGATGCGCGTGCAGGCGGGATTGACCGAAAGAATGAAGCCGCGCTCATCGATGGTGATGATGCCATCCACGGCATTGTCGATGATCGCGCTGAGTTGGCCGCGGCTTTCCGCCAGGTCCGCCGCCATACGACGGGCGCGGCGGGAGGAGAAATAGAGATGGACGATCAACCCGCCATAGAGCGTGCCGGAAATGAGCACGAGTGAGGAGAGGGTGGAGCGCGCACTGTTGCCGTTGGTCGAGAAGGTGATGCCGAAAGCGGACTCGTAGCGCGACAGCTCGTAATAGGTCATTGCCAGCAGGATGAGATAGGTGAACAGCCCCAGAATGCCGGCGAGCGTCAGCCGGTGATAGCCGGTCGCCTCTGTGCCCACGAAGACGATAGCGATGCCGAGCGCCACAAAACAGCTGGCGCTCTGGACCGACATGCGCGTGAAGCGGATCCAGTCATGGGCGAAATCGAGCGCGATCGTGTAACCGACAAGAGCGGCGGCGGCGATGATGAAAATGGTGAAGCCCAGCGTGATCTGCGCGATGCTGTTCTTCTGCTTGAAGGCACGCAAGGCAAGCGCGCTGCTGACGAGCATGAAACAGAGCGCGGTATTGGGCGCGATGCGCCCCGGCAGGCTGGTGCCGATATCGACGAAGGGTGTGTTGAGTAGCGTGTCAATGCCCGTATCGACGCCGAACACGTGCTGGGAGAGCGCGAGCGTGCCGTAGACGAAGACCGGTGCCATCATCAAGACCGGCAGGCGCCTGTAACCGCGGGTAGTGAGAAAGAGCGCCGTTCCGATGATGGTGAAAGCGAGCGCCGCGTTGAACTTCATGCCGAAAATCGACGGATGCTGCTCCGCCAGGTCGACGGGTTTCGCCAGCCAGAGCGTCATCATGGCAACGCCCACGGCGATGCACCAAAGGCTCGCCGCGACGTTCGCCTTTTGCCAGGACCATTGCAGAGTCAACCGTGCCCCCTCGGCGGTTCCGTTCCGCCGGCGCGCACCTTAGCGGAAGGGTTGAATCACGAACAGGTCCCGTAGGGGAAGGTTACGGTAAAATCCACCCTTTCAGGCGTCGTCCTGCGCCTGGTCGGCTTCGAGCTGCTTGGTCAACATCTGGAGGTCGGCGGTCAGTGCTTGCAGGGCGTCGATCGAACAGCCCGTCGCCTTGCCGATCGCCATGCGGACGGCGACGGCGTCATGTTTCATCGCGCGGCCCTTGTCGGTGAGCGTGATGAGCACTTGGCGCTCGTCGCTTTTGTCGCGGGCGCGATGGATGTAGCCGGCGGCTTCGAGGCGCTTGAGGAGAGGCGAGAGCGTGCCGGAATCGAGCCCCAGCTTGGCGCCAAGCGCCTTTACCGTGCGCCCGTCCTCCTCCCAAAGCGTCATCAGCGCGATATATTGCGGATAGGTCAGGCCATAGGGGTCGAGCAGCGGCTTGTAGGTGCGGTTCAGCGCATGCGCGGCCGCATAGACGGCGAAACAAAGCTGCTGGTCGAGCGCCAGCATGCCCTCTGGAATCTCCGCCGTCTCGGCTTTGTCACTTTTGTCGATCATGCTGGCATTGTCGCAGAAAAACGAAAAATTGCAATTTGCAAAATCATATTGCGCACAATCTAATTTTACGATATCTATTTCCCATCATCAACAACGACAGCCAGGAAGGAACCAATCCATGCCCATTCTCTATAGAACCAAAGCCTCTGCAACCGGCGGCCGCGCTGGCCACGGCGCCACCGAAGACGGCACCGTCGATGTCACGCTCACCCTGCCGAAGGAACTCGGTGGCGACGGCGCGCCCGGCGCCAATCCGGAAAAGCTGTTTGCCGTCGGTTACTCTGCCTGCTTCCTTGGCGCGCTGAAATTCGTCGCCGGCCAGCAGAAGGTAAAGATCCCGGAAGACGCCAAGGTCACCGCAACGGTCGGCATCGGCCCGCGTGAGGATGGCGGCGGTTTCGGCCTGGAAGCCTCGCTCGAAGTCTCCGTGCCTGGCGTCGACAAGGCCGTGGTCGAAGACCTCGTCAAGAAGGCCCACGTGGTCTGCCCCTACAGCCACGCCACGCGCGGCAATCTCGACGTCAAGACGACCGTCGCCTGATCCTCCATTCGATAGAACTGAAAAGGCCGTCCGGAGTGCATCCGGGCGGCCTTTCGCATCGCGTCCGTTTGGTCGAAGCCACGCACCCGCCTTGGCTGCGTGGATTCCCAGTCCGTTGCGCCCTGTTCCATCCGGAACAGCGCGGTGGAATGCGATATGGGAAAGTCTGATCACTGGA
>NZ_JBQVPI010000006.1:0-174086 GCF_052438155.1 Shinella sp.
AGACTTCGGTTCGCTTGGAGCGGTCGGCAGATCGGCGACAGAGGTTCGCTTCTTCCACTTGGCAACCGTCTTCTGATTGATGCCGTAGCGCTTGGCCAGCGCTCTCAGGCTCTCTTGACTATGTTGTATCGCTCGACGGCCTGCCTCTGTCGTCGTGGCCCTGCCGTGAAGAACCTGCCAAATAGCGCTTCCCTCCATTCAATGGACAACATTGCACCATCAAAGCACGGGATCAAACACCTAGCCGATTTTCTCGACGATCGGTGGGATCTGCACGACAGTAACGTCCGTGGCGCCGGAATCGATGATGCCGAACACGGCCTCCAGCATTTTCGGCACGTCCTGCCGCACCATCTCGATATGGTCGCCCAGCATGGCGACGAACGGATCCCAGTCGAAGCAGCCGAGCTGTGGCACTCGGTCGGCATAATGGCCCGAGCGGCGGATCCAGCGCATCACGCCTTCCAGCGAAATCGTCGAGTTGACGAACATGCCGCGCGGCAGGTTGCTTGTTCGCGCGGCAAGCTGCTGCATGGCGTTTTCCGCCTTTTCGGGGGCGTAGCCACAGGTCTGCACCAGCGTTTCGTCGACCGTGACGCCGGCTTCGGCATGGGCGTCGCGAAAACCGCGCACACGTTCCATCGTGTTGTGATCCGAACCACGTCCACCGACGAAGAGCAAGGGTGTCTTCTCGCCATATTCCTTCTCGCAATTGGCGAGAACGCGCCGCGTCAACTCCAGCGCACCGCCGTAATTGTCGGAGATAACGGAAGGCGCGCGGGAGCCGGGCAGGTCGAGGTTGATGGTGCGCACGCCGGCGGCGGCGCAGAGGTCCATGACGCGGTCGGGGTCGGTTGCGCCGGTCGCGACCAGGCAGTCGACCTGGTAGGACAGCATGGCGCGCGCCGCTTCCAGTTCCAGCGCCGGATCGCGCATCGTGCAGGTGATGATCGGGAAGAGGCCGCGCGCGCGGGCCAGCGCCTCGAACTGCTCGACGATCGAGCCGAAATAGCGGTTATCGTATTTCGGCACGATCATGCCGATGATTTTCGAGCGGTCGCGGCGCAGCACACTCGCCTGCATGTTGAGGGCGTAACCCTGTTCTTCGGCGAGCTTGGTGATCTTTTCGGCGAGCTTGGCGCTGATGCGGCGCTTCTTCCAGTTGCCGTTCAGGACAGCACTCACGGCACTGGCCGAGGTGCCCGCCAGTTCCGCCAGATCATAGATCGTCGTCCGTTTCGTCTGCGTCGTCCGATTCACATTTCATCTCCATTTCGAGAGCCACCTTGACACCAATGGGGATTGGTGGCAATTCTTGCTTCATCGATTGAGCAAGCATGCTCCATCGATGAAGTTGCCTGAACAGCAAGGCTGACCCAAGGGAGGAGTCAGACGGAGCATCGACGAACCGGACGTTGCGGCATCCCCGCAGCGAACGATGAACTGCGCGCTTTGGCGCTCGGACTGCGTCGGTTCTGTCGCCCTTGGCGGCTTGAGGTCGCCGGCGAACCGAATTGAAAATCAACCGTGGAGGAACCCAATGAAAACGCTTACCCTTCTGCTCGCATCGACCGGCCTCGCCCTGTCGCTCGGCAGCGCCGCTTTCGCTCAGGAAAACGCAACCGTCGCCTTCCTGATGCCCGACCAGGCTTCGACCCGCTATGAGCAGCACGACTATCCCGGCTTCAAGGCCGAGATGGAGAAGCTTTGCCCGAGCTGCACGGTGATCTACCAGAACGCCAATGCCGACGTGGCACTCCAGCAGCAGCAGTTCAACTCGGTGATCGCGCAGGGCGCCAAGGTCATCGTGCTCGACCCGGTCGATTCCGCCGCTGCCGCAGGGCTTGTCGAAATCGCCCAGTCGCAGGACGTCAAGGTTATCGCCTATGACCGTCCGATCCCTGACAAGCCGGCCGACTACTACGTCTCCTTCGACAACCAGGGCATCGGCAAGGCCATCGCGCAGTCGCTGGTCGACCACCTGAAGGCCAAGGGCGTTCCGGACGGTGCCGGCGTTCTCCAGATCAACGGTTCACCGACCGATGCGGCTGCCGGCCTCATCCGCGACGGCATCGATTCCGCGCTAGACGCTTCGCCCTACAAGACGCTTGCCGAATTCGACACGCCGGACTGGGCGCCGCCGAAGGCGCAGGAATGGGCCGCTGGCCAGATCACCCGCTTCGGCGACCAGATCACCGGTATCGTCGCGGCAAACGACGGCACGGGTGGAGGCGCCATCGCTGCGCTGAAGGCAGCCGGTGTCAAGGTCATGCCGCCGGTCACCGGCAATGACGCGACGATCGCGGCGCTTCAGCTGATCATCTCGGGCGATCAATACAACACGATCTCCAAGCCCTCCGAAATCGTCGCGGCGGCTGCGGCCGGCGTAGCGGTGAAGCTGCTCAAGGGCGAAACCCCGGAAGCGACCCACAAGCTCTACGAAACGCCATCGCAGCTGTTCGTACCGGCGGTGGTGACGGCGGAGAACATCAAGGCTGAAATCTTCGACAAGGGCATCAACAAGCCGGAAGAAGTCTGCACCGGCGAATATGTTGAAGGTTGCCGCAAACTCGGCATCATCAACTAATCCAGCCCATTAGGTGTCCGGCCGTTGACGCGGCCGGACACCCCGATAGTCGAGGTCAGCCTAGAGGGTTCAGGGCCATGACAGCCACGCTTCAAAATATCCCCGCCAAGGGGGAATCGGTGATGCGCCTTAGCGGCATATCCAAGAATTTCGGCGCGGTGTCCGCGTTGACGGACATCGATCTCGACGTGAAGGCCGGCGAAGTCGTCGCCCTCGTCGGCGACAATGGCGCCGGCAAGTCGACGCTGGTCAAGGTGCTGGCAGGCGTGCATCAGGCATCCTCCGGCACGATCGAATTCTGCGGCCAGAAGGTGACGCTCGACAGCCCCGCCAAGGCGCTGGAGCTGGGTATTGCCACCGTGTTCCAGGATCTCGCGCTCTGCGAAAACCTTGATGTCGTGGCAAACCTGTTCCTCGGGCATGAAATGTCGCCCTGGGCGCTCGACGAAGTCGCCATGGAAGTGCGTGCCTGGACGCTGCTGCGCGAGCTTGCCGCGCGTATTCCCTCCGTCCGGGAGCCGATCGCCTCGCTCTCCGGTGGCCAGCGACAGACCGTCGCTATCGCACGCTCGCTGCTGCTCAATCCCAGGCTCATCATGCTGGACGAACCGACCGCAGCCCTCGGCGTTGCACAGACGGCGGAGGTGCTGAACCTCATCGAGCGCGTGCGCGACCGCGGCCTCGGTGTCATCATCATCAGCCACAACATGGAAGACGTTCGCGCCGTTGCCGACCGTATCGTCGTGCTCCGGCTTGGTCGCAACAATGGCATCTTCACGCCGGATTCGTCGAACCAGGAGCTCGTCTCCGCCATCACCGGTGCAACGGACAATTCCGTTTCGCGCCGCGCCGACCGCAAGGCCAGCCATGTCCAGGACAATCACGGGGGAGCCGCATGAGCCAGAACCCTTCCAACAACCAGCCGACGCTGGACCGTAGCGACGAGCGCGTGCGCCATGACGATAGCCTCGCAGCGATGGCAAAAGGTTTTTTCGACCGCGTGCGTTCGGGTGACCTCGGCATGCTGCCGGTCGCCGTCGGCCTCGTCGTCATCTCCATCGTCTTCTCGACACTCAACCCGATCTTCCTCGCCCCCAACAACCTTGTGAACCTGCTGTTCGACTGCGCCACGGTCGGCGTCATCTCGCTCGGCATCGTCTGCGTGCTGGTGCTCGGCGAAATCGACCTTTCCGTCGGCTCGATGAGCGGGCTTGCCTCCGCCATGGTCGGCGTCATCTGGGTCAATATGGGCTGGCCGCTCGCCGGCGCAATCATTGCGGCGCTGGTGGTTGGCGCGGGTGTCGGCATGCTTTACGCCGCACTCTACAACCGCTTGGGCATGCCGAGCTTCGTTGCCACACTTGCCGGTTTGCTCGCGCTTCTCGGCCTTCAGCTCTACATTCTCGGCCCGACGGGCTCGATAAACCTGCCCTATGCCTCGCCGCTCGTGCGCTTTGGCCAGATTCTCATCATGCCGGACTGGCTGTCCTACACACTGGCGCTCGTGCCCGGCCTCGTCATGATCGGCCGAGGGCTGCGGACGCGGACCCAGCGTCTTGCCGCGAACCTTTCAGCCCAGCCGATGCGGGCGCTGATCCTCAAGGCCGTCGCCTTGACCGTCGCCCTGGAGGCCGCCGTCTTCTACCTCAATCTCGGCCGCGGTATTCCGTGGATGTTTGCGCTGTTCGTGGCGCTTGCCGTCCTCCTCAACTACGGGCTGACGCGCACCAAGTGGGGCCGCTCGATGTTTGCCGTCGGTGGCAACAAGGAAGCCGCGCGGCGCTCGGGCATCAATGTTCGCCGCATCTATATGAGCGCCTTCATGCTCTGCTCGACGCTCGCCGCACTCGGCGGCATCCTCTCGGCCTCGCGTCTTGCCTCGTCGAGCCAGCAGGCCGGTACGGGCGACGTAAACCTCAACGCCATCGCGGCTGCGGTCATCGGCGGCACCAGCCTGTTCGGCGGACGCGGCAGCGCTTACTCGGCTCTGCTCGGCATCATCGTCATCCAGGCGATCTCGAATGGCCTGACGCTGCTCAACCTGAGCTCGTCGCTGCGCTACATGATCACCGGTGGCGTTCTTGCCATCGCGGTCATCGTCGATTCGCTTGCCCGTCGCTCCCGTGTCAGCCACGGCCGCGCGTAACACCACTGGAATGGAGTTTTTACTATGGCTGACCTCATGAAGGGCAAGATTGCCGCCATCACGGGTGCCGCATCCGGCATCGGCCTCGAATGCGCCCGCACGCTGCTTGCCGAAGGGGCGAAGGTGGTGCTCGTTGACCGGGCGCAGGACAAGCTGGAACAGCTCTGCAGGGAGCTGGGACCGAATGCCCTGCCGCTCGTCGTCGATCTGCTGAAGCCGTCGGATGTCTCCGGCATGATGCCGCGCATCCTCGAGATTGCCGGCGGGCTCGATGTCTTCCACGCCAATGCCGGCGCCTATATCGGCGGGCCGGTGGCGGAGGGCGACCCGGATGCCTGGGATCGCATGCTGAACCTCAATATCAATGCGGCCTTCCGCTCCGTCCATGCGGTACTGCCCTACATGATCGAGAAGAAGACGGGCGATATCCTGTTCACCAGCTCGATTGCCGGTGTCGTGCCTGTCGTCTGGGAGCCGATCTACACGGCCTCTAAATTCGCGGTTCAGGCCTTCGTGCACGCGACGCGGCGCCAGGTGGCGCAGCATGGCGTGCGCGTCGGTGCGGTCCTGCCGGGGCCGGTGGTGACGGCGCTGCTCGACGACTGGCCGAAGGAGAAGATGGACGAGGCGCTCGCCAATGGCAGCCTGATGCAGCCGAAGGAAGTGGCTGATGCCGTGCTCTTCATGCTGACGCGGCCGCGCAACGTGACGATCCGCGACCTGGTGATCCTGCCCAACAGCGTCGATCTCTAAGATAAACGGCGGGCGGCATGCTGCCGCCCGCAAGAAATAATCCTGATTGCAGGCGGTAGACCCATGAGCAACATTTCCTCCGCACGTCCCGCGGGCGGCGAACGCTACCTTGTCGGCGTCGATGTCGGCACGGGAAGCGCCAGAGCCGGCCTGTTCGACCTCACCGGCCGCATGCTGGCCTCGGGAAAACGCGACATTTCGCTGTTCCGCGAGGCGGGCGCGATAGTGGAGCAGTCGAGCACGGAAATCTGGGCCGCGGTCTGCGCCGCCGTGCGTGATGCCGTCAGCAAGGCGGGTGTTGCGCCCGAGCAGATCGCCGGCATCGGCTTCGATGCGACCTGCTCGCTGGTCGTGCTCGGCAAGGGTGGTGCGCCGCTGCCGGTCGGTCCGTCGGAGGATCCGGAACGTGACATCATCGTCTGGATGGACCACCGCGCGGTCGATCAGGTCGAGCGCATCAATGCGCAGGGCCATGAGGTTTTGCGCTATGTCGGCGGTCGTATCTCTCCGGAAATGGAGACGCCGAAACTCCTGTGGCTGAAGGAAAACCGCCCGCAGGTTTTCGAGGCGGCCTGGCAGTTCTTCGACCTTGCCGATTTTCTCACCTGGCGCGCAACGGGCGATCTCGCCCGCTCGACCTGCACGGTGACGTGCAAATGGACCTATCTGGCGCATGAGAAGCGCTGGGACCCGACCTATTTCCAGGGCATCGGCCTCGGCATTCTGGCGGACGAGGATTTTGCCCGTATCGGCCAGCATGTCGTCGAGCCGGGTACGCCTGTCGGCGACGGCCTGACGGAGCAGGCTGCGATGGAACTCGGCCTTGTTGCCGGCACGCCTGTCGGGGCGGGAATGATCGATGCCCATGCGGGCGGCATCGGCACAGTGGGCGTTGATGGCCCACCGGAAAACAGTCTCGGCTATGTTTTCGGCACCTCGTCCTGCACCATGACCTCGACGCATGAACCGGTCTTCGTTCCGGGCGTGTGGGGACCCTACTTTTCGGCGATGGTGCCGGGCATGTGGTTGAACGAGGGCGGACAGTCGGCGGCCGGTGCGGCGATCGAGCAGCTTCTCTCCTTTCATCCGGCAGCTGGCGAAGCGTCTGCATTGGCAAAGACGCGCGGCGTCTCGCTCCCTGTCCTGCTTGCCGACCTGGCATCTGAAACGGCTGAAACGCTCACCGCCGTTGTTGCTTTGGCAGACGGCCTGCACGTCGTACCCGAATTCCTCGGGAACCGTGCGCCCTTTGCCGATCCGCATGCCCGTGCAGCCATTGTCGGTCTCGGCATGGAGCGCGGCCTCGACAATCTGGTCTCGCTCTACATCGCCGGGCTCTGTGGCATCGGCTACGGTCTTCGCCAGATCATCGAAACGCAGGCATCGGCCGGCGCGCCGATCGACAAGATCGTCATCAGCGGCGGTGCCGGCCAGCTCGATCTCGTCCGCCAGCTTCTCGCCGACGCGACGGGAAAACCGCTGCTTGCGACGAAGGCGGAGGAGCCGGTTCTGCTTGGTGCTGCCATTCTCGGCAGTGTGGCTGGCGGGGCCTTTTCGGATGTCCGCGCGGCGATGACAGCACTTTCGGCGACGGATCGCACCTACTATCCCGCCAGCGGCGATGCGGTCGCCCTTCACGCAAGGCGCTACGATGCTTTCACGCGGCTCCAGGCCCTGGCGCGGGAGATCCGCTAAAGCGATCCCGCTTCGGCTGAGCATGCTCTAGTCGCTGAGAAGCAGAGCGACCGGTTCGGATGCGAGGGCTTCGGCAAGCGGAAGTTCACGGCCAAGCGTCAGCGTGCGGCCGTCCAGGACGGACCGTACGGTGCGGCCCTCGAAAGCCGGGGGAAGCAAGAGCGAGATACCGAATGCCGCGTCATCCATCAGGCACAGCGCATTCGGCAGCGTCCTTCCGAACGTCAGCCGCAGGACGATCGTTATGGCAAAAGCCTCCGGCGTGCCGCGCAGGAAGGCCAGTGCCTGTCTGTCGCCATCGGAAAAGCCGAGCGGCATGTAGGGCCCGGTGAACAGATCAGAGCGCTCGTTTCGCGCGGCGAGCACGGTGGCGGTCAGCCATTGTTTGTAGTCCATGAAATGCGTTCGATAGGGCTGGGGTTTCTCCGGCACGCGCAGGGAAACAACATCGAGCAGGGGCCGATTGTCAGGATCAACAAGCGAAAAGTCGCTGCGCTCGCTGCCCTGATAAATGTCGGGAATGCCCGGCGCCGTGAGCTTGATCAGCGTTTGAGCCAGCGAATTCATCAGGCCGGCATCGATGAAGGGGGACAGGGTTTCGTTGAAATCGTCGAAAAACGCACCGTGTCGCAGCAGGTCGTCGACGAAACCGGTCACCTTTTTTTCATAATCGATGTCCGGCGCGGCCCAGTTCGAGCCGATCTTCGCTTCACGCAACGCCTTTTCGACATACGCCTTTGTCCGTTCGCCAAGCGCACCGATTGCCGCAGGATCGTCAAGTCCACCCGTCGGCCAGATGCCGGCGAAGGATTGATAGATCAGCCACTCCACATCGGGCTCCGGAACCTGCCGTTCGGCATGCGGCCGGCGAAACCGGGCATTGAGGGAGGACCAGCGTTGTGTCGCGGCGATCCACCGGTCTGGCGCCTCGCTGAGCGTGTACAGGCGTGCGCGCGCATCCTCGCCGCGTTTCGTATCATGGGTCGAGGTCGCCGACAGGCTGTGTGGCAGCGTTTTCGCGCGCGCCTGCATGGCGGCGTGGAAGGCGGCGGGGCCGTCGGTCGGTTTGCCTGGATCGCCGCCGACCTCGTTCAGCGCGATGAAGGCGTTTTCGCGGTAGAAGAGCGTGTCCTCCAGCGCCTTGGCCATGATCGGGCCGGTCAGTTGCTGGAAGCGGGTGCGAAATTCCACGCAGTCGGGCATCGTGTTGCAGGTCTTGTCGTCGGCGAGCAGTTCCCAGATGAAATCGATCGCCTCGCGGACCTCCGGGCGCACGCCCTCCTGCGCCTCGAGCCGTGCTGATGCCAGAAGCTGGCGGTCGCGTTCGGTGATGCCGGTCGTTGCGGTCAGGTAGGTGCGGTAGACGGGTAGCGCGATGATCAGGGCGCAGATCGCTTCGGCAAGCGTGCTGCGGGAGAGATCGGCATTGGCGTGATCGGCCATGCCCTTGGCCAGAAGCGCGATGCGGCGGACTTCGCCTGTAAAGTTGTCCGCGAGCATCTGCCGCTTGCTGGCCCGCATCTCCTGTGTGTAGCTTCCCCGATGCTCCTCGCCCTTCAGCGGTTTGAAGGCATGCGCCAGCCGGCCGCCTTCGCGCTCGTCGACGAGCGCGTTCGCAAGTGCTGCGATGAATTCGTAGCCCGTCGTGCCTTGGACGGGCCAATCCGTTGCAAAGGCTTCGCTTTTCTCCAGGATCTTTTCGACGACGATATAGACATCCGGGCCGACGGCGGCACGCAGGCGCTCCAGGTAACCCTGCGGATCGGCAAGGCCGTCGATATGGTCGATGCGCAGGCCATCCACCGTGCCCTCGTGCACGAGATCGAGGATCAGGCGATGGCTGTCGTCGAAGACGCGTGGATCTTCGGCGCGCAGTCCCACGAGGCCGGCGATCTCGAAGAAACGGCGGTAGCTGAGATGGCGGCTTGCCGTCTTCCAATCCGTGAGACGCCACGGCTGCGCCGCGTGGATGGCAGCTATGCGCACAGGATCGGCGGAAACAGCGGCGAGGTATTTTTCCAGAGCCGCGCGCGCGCCGGTGGGCGTCAGTGTGGACGAAAGAATCGCCTTGCCGTCCGGGGCGCTCTTGGGGGTTGCCGTGATGGCGAGATTGTCGTGCCCACCCAGCACGTCCCGGTAGGTGCCCGGATGCAGAGGATAGAAGCTGTCATAGTAGCGCAAGGCGAGGGCATCGTAGACCGGATCGAGGACCAGGCTGATGGCGCCCTCCGATAGTTCCTCCTCGAAACCCTTGCCCAGGAAGGGAAGCGTCAGTTTCTGCGACCAGTCGATATCGAAATGGTGCGAAAGGGGGCTTTCGGCACCCCATGTCACCACGCTGCGCCACCAGGGGTTTTCGAGGCTTGCGGCCATGTGATTGGGCACGATATCGAGGATGAGGCCGATGCCGCATTCATGAAGGGCGCCGGCCAGCGCGCGCAGGCCCTCAAGGCCGCCGAGGCCAGGGTCGATTTCGTCCGCCCGGGTCATGTCATAGCCATGGGTGGACCCGCTGGTCGCGGTCATGACGGGCGAGGCATAGAGATGGCTGATGCCCAGTTCGTGAAGATAGGGCACAAGTTTACGTGCCCTCCCGAAGTCCATGCCGTTTCGGAACTGGAGGCGATAGGTCGAGCTGGGATATGTCATAAGGCCCTGGAGAGTGCGGGTTTCAGCCGCGCCCTAAACGCATATCCTCCCGATTTGTTCCATCAGGCCCCGTTCAAGCGCCATGCCGCGCGAAGTCCGTTCGCGAAACGACGCCCGCCAGTCGTTCCTGCCGGTCGAGCACGGCAAGCCGGCGCAATTGCAGAGCCTCCATGTTGCCCAGTACACCGTCCAGTTGCTCGTCGTCGTAACAATAGGTGATGTTGCTCGTCATGATGTCGCTGACCTTGGTGGTTCCCGCATCAAGACCGGGTGCTACGGCGCGAAGAATGATGTCACGGTCTGTCAGGGTGCCGATGAGACCGCTGGCATCGGCCACCGGCAGGAAGGCGATGTCCCATTGCGCCATTAGGCCTGCGGCGTAGTGCAGGGCCTCCTCCGGTCGCACGAGGTGGACATTGCGGGTCATGATGTCGCCGATGAGCATGGGAGCCTCTTTCTGACAGTTTGTTTCAAGAACCGGCGAACGCGCCATTGGTTCCAAATGCGGGACCAGTCGAGTTTCGAGCGCTGAAGTGTGTCTTTGGCGCTGAAACCGTCCGGCTGCGAAAAGGTTCCGGAACAATCCGTTTCTTTTCGCGTTGCACCATGGCTTTCTCGAGCCGCGATAAGATGCCTCCCGTTCTTTCGACGAAGGTTCGTCGTCCCGGTGCGATGAAGCGATTGCGATGGCGCCCTCGTTGCGAGGGCGCGTTGCTCGACCGTAGGGGACAGGCCGCATGAGCTATTCGTTTTCCGAACTTGATTTCATGAAGCCGGAGCTTGGCGCCGAATTCACCGGGGAGGGCACGCATTTCGCCGTTTTTTCCGCCCATGCGGAGCAGATGGAACTGTGTCTCTTCAGCGAGGACGGCAGGGAAGAGACCGCCCGCCTGCCGCTGCCCAAGCGCGAAGGCGACATCTGGTCCGGCTACATTGCCGGCCTGAAGCCCGGCACGATCTACGGCTACCGCGCGCACGGCCCCTATGATCCGAAGGCCGGTCACCGTTTTAACCCGAACAAGCTGCTGCTCGACCCCTATGCCAAGCAGATCCTTGGGGAAATCCAGTGGGACGATGCGCTCTATGGCTACCGCATCGGTGACCCGGCGGAAGACCTGTCCTTCGATGAACGTGACAGCGCGCCCTTCATGGTGAAGGGCGTGGTGCAGGATCCGGATTTCGACTGGGCGGGCGATGCGGCGATCCGCCGGCAATGGACCGAAACGATCATCTACGAGGCGCATGTGCGCGGCATGACGATGACCCATCCCGGCGTGCCGGAAGAGCTGCGCGGCACGTTCATGGGCATGGCGAGCGATCCGATCGTCGAGCATCTCGTCGATCTCGGTATTTCTGCCATCGAACTCCTGCCTATCCAGTACTTCCCGGATGATCGTTATCTGCTGGAAAAGAACCTGCGCAACTATTGGGGTTATCAGACGCTCGGCTTCTTCTCGCCGCAGCCACGGTTCCTTTCCGGCCGCGCCGTCACCGAATTCAAGGCCATGGTCAAACGCTTCCATGCCGCCGGCATCGAGGTGATCATGGATGTCGTCTACAACCACACCGCCGAAGGCTCGGAGCGCGGACCGACGCTGAGTTTCCGTGGCCTCGACAATCTCAGTTACTACCGCCTGTCGCCGGATGACCTGCGCCACAGCTACGACACGACCGGCACCGGCAATACGGTCAATATCGCCCATCCCATGGTGTTGCGCATGGTGCTCGACAGCCTGCGCTACTGGGTCGGCGTCATGCATGTCGATGGCTTCCGCTTCGACCTTGCCAGCACGCTTGGCCGCACGCGGCACATCGAGTTCGACCGCGACGGCACGTTCTTCGATGCGATCCGGCAGGATCCGATGCTGTCCGGCGTGAAGCTGATTGCAGAACCCTGGGATGTGGGCGACGGCGGCTATCAGGTCGGCGGTTTTCCGCATCCGTTCCGCGAGTGGAACGACAAGTACCGCGACGACGTGCGCCGTTTCTGGAAGGGCGACGGCGGGCTCGTGTCGGACATTGCAGCTCGGCTTACCGGCTCTGCGCCGCAGTTCAACCATTCCGACCGCGGCGCCACCTCGTCGATCAACCTCTTGAGCGCCCATGACGGCTTCACGCTCATGGACACCGTCTCCTATGACGGCAAGCACAACGAGGCAAACGGCGAAGATAACCGCGACGGCCATTCCGACAACCATTCGCACAACATGGGGGCCGAAGGCCCGACCGATGACCAGAACATCCTCTCCGCCCGCGACCGCCGCCGGCGCAACATGATCGCGACGCTGATGCTGAGTCAGGGCGTGCCCATGCTGCTCGGTGGCGACGAGGTCGGCAACAGCCAGAACGGCAACAACAATGTTTACTGCCAGGACAACGAGATCGGCTGGACCGACTGGAGCGGTCTTGACGATCCGTTCCTCGCCTTCTGCAAGGGCGCGATCGCCTTCCGCAAGTCCCATCCGGCGCTGCGGCAGGAACGGTTCCTCACAGGCGATGCCGCAGAGGACGGCACGATCGACATCGCCTGGTACAAACCCGGCGGTGCCTTCATGGACGACGGTGCCTGGGAGGACGGCAATCTACAGGCGCTCGGTCTCTTCCTGTCGAAGCCGGCGAATGGCGAGGGGCCGGATCAGCTGTTTATCGTCGTCAATGCCGGCGGTGATTGCCAGGTGAAGCTCCCGGAAGTGAACGGCATCAAGGCGTGGAAGCGGGTGCTCGATACGGGTGCCGAGGACAAAGCCTTCGCGGAGCATCCCGCCGAAGGCGCTGTCATGGTCTATGGCGCCAGCGTCGCCGTCTTCGAAGCGCTGGGGTGATCTGCCCGACATGGCGCCGGAAAACACCAGGGGATAGGATGAGAAAGGGGGCGCGCTTGGAGGGCTCGCGAAAAACCTTCGCTAGCTCGTTTCGATTGTGGATGGAAGGCTCCGCGTTGCCGTTCTGCGAAAGCGCGCCTCGCGGGCGAGGTTGACGGCCGTGCGCGTGGCATCGTCGGCTTCATCCGAATTGCGCCTCTTCCTGAGATGCTCCGGCAGAGCGACCCTTTCGAGTTCGGCGCGTTCGCGCGCCGCCTGTTCCCAATGCTCGTGATCCTTGCCGTGCGGGCGGCCGTTCGCCTCCCACAGGCCATAGGCGCGCTTGCTGATCCATTCCTGGCGTTCGTCTTCGTTCACGGCGATGTCCCTTCGAGGTGGCGACGGTCTATGCCGCCGTCCACGAATTCACACGGAAATCGGCTTCCTTTGCCGCTTCGATGAAGGCCCGGCGGGCAAAGGCCGGGTCGTCGTCGCTGGCCAGCCCCTGTTCGCAGACGCTTTTCGCCGTCAGCGCCGCAGGGCCGTCTTCGATCGGCCAATGGTTCTTCAGGCAGAGCAGGGCATCGCGCGTGCTCTGCACACGAAGCACCCGCTGGTCGCCTTCAAGCACGACGGCCTCGTCCCACAGGCGGTCAGTCGCAAAGATGGTCATTGCACACCCTCCTACGCTGGTTTTTCGACCGGCAGGTCGACAAGGCTGACAATGCCGACCACACGCCGGTCGTCATTCACCACCACGAGGCGGCGCACGCCGAAGTGACGCATGCGGGCCGCGATCGTCGCCGTGTCGTCTTCTTCGTTACACACTTCAGGTGACACGGTCATGAATTCGGCAATCGCCGTCGAGGTCGAGAGCCCCTGCGCCAGAACCGATGCGACGATGTCTCGATCGGTGATGATGCCGACGATGGCGCCGACGCCGGGCACTTCGACCGGCAATGCGCCGACTTCGGTTTCGAGCATCAACCGGGCGGCCGACTGGGCGGTGTCGTTGGGAGAGACCGTCACGATCTGGGCGGACATCACGTCTTTCACACGCATCTGGCCGCCCCCTTCAGAGCCGGCCATTGACGAGGCTGCGGCCGTTCGGGGCTGCGGGCACGACAACCTCGTGGCTTCCCGGCTGGTTGAGCGGCAAGTCAATCTGGTGCGGGACGATCACCTGCGGCTCCCAGGCATTGCGGCGTTTGCGTGTATCGCCGGGATTGGCACCCGGGATGACAGCGGGTTTGCGGGCAAGCGGCTTGTTCTTCTGGCGCACGTCGGACTCCTGCGAACTGGCTTTGTCTTTTGAGCCAACGCGAAACCTCCTGCTTGGTTCCGTAAAACCGGGAACGCAATTGCCCGCCGGGCAGGGCCTGTTTCGATGATTTCTTTCTGCTTTTCCCTCTGGCATCCTCGCCCGGCGGTGTGACATTGTGCGGGCGAACGGGAGAGGGGATCATCCATGGCCAACCATCTTTTCGACGCCATCCGGGCAGCTGCGACGCCGGAGGCGATCTTCATCAAGACGGCCGAGGGACGGTGCTGGACCTATGGCGAAATGATCCGGTTCTCCGGGCAACTCGCTGGCGCGCTCAGTGCTCGGGGCGTGCAGCCGGGCGACCGGGTGGCGGTCCAGGTGGACAAGAGCCCCGAGGCGCTTATGCTCTATCTCGCCTGCCTGCGTGCCGGCGCGGTCTATCTGCCGCTCAACCCGGCCTATACGCTGGCGGAGCTGGATTACTTCATCGGCGATGCGCAGCCGCGCCTGGTGGTCGTCGATCCGAAATCCGAAAAGGGTATCGCGGCGATCGCACAAACCCATGGCAGCGTGGTCGAGACGCTGGATGCGACCGGTGGCGGCAGCCTTCTCCAGCGGGCAGGCGGCGAGGCGGCGGATTTTACCGACGTGGATCGCGGCCCGGATGATCTGGCCGCGATCCTCTATACGTCCGGCACGACGGGGCGCTCCAAGGGTGCGATGCTGACGCATGACAACCTGCTCTCCAATGCGCTGACGCTGCGCGACCATTGGCGCTTCACCAGCGCCGACCGGCTGATCCACGCCCTGCCGATCTTCCACACGCATGGTCTTTTCGTTGCCTCGAACGTGACGCTGCTCTCCGGCGCCTCGATGTATCTGCTGTCGAAATTCGATGCCGACCAGGCGCTCGGGCTGATGGAAAACGCGACCGTGATGATGGGGGTGCCGACCTTCTATGTCCGGCTCGTGCAGCACCCGGGCCTGACACGAGAGGCGACCGCAAGGATGCGGCTCTTCGTTTCCGGCTCGGCGCCGCTCCTTGCCGAAACCCATCGCAGTTTTGCGGAAAAGACCGGCCATGCCATCCTCGAGCGCTACGGCATGACCGAGACCAATATGAACACCTCCAACCCTTATGATGGCGACCGGATCGCCGGCACGGTGGGTTTTCCGTTGCCCGGCGTCTCGCTTCGGGTCACCCACCCGGAAACCGGCACACCGGTGCCGGATGGCGAGACGGGCATGATCGAGGTGAAGGGGCCGAACGTCTTCAAGGGCTATTGGCGCATGCCGGAGAAGACCGCCGCCGAGTTCCGCACCGACGGTTTCTTCATCAGCGGTGACCTCGGCAAGATCGACGAGCGCGGCTACGTCCACATCGTCGGACGCGGCAAGGATCTCGTCATTTCCGGCGGATACAACATCTATCCGAAGGAAGTGGAAACCGAGATCGACGGCATGCAGGGCGTCATCGAAAGCGCGGTCATCGGCGTGCCGCATCCGGATTTCGGCGAGGGCGTGACGGCCGTCGTGGTGCGGGCAAAGGGCTCCGCGCTCGACGAGAAGGCCGTGCTCGACGGGCTGAAGGACCGGCTGGCGCGCTACAAGCAGCCCAAGCGCGTGCTCTTCGTCGATGACCTGCCGCGCAACACGATGGGCAAGGTGCAGAAGAACGTCCTGCGCGAGACCTACGCGGATCTCTATAAAGTCTGATCACTCCGGGCAAAGTGCCGTTTGAGGATGTCGAGCACCTCGCTTGCCAGTTCGCCGACGATGCCGTTGCGTTCCCAGGCATAGAGCGAGGCGACGACCGGCGGTTCCGCGCCGAAATCGGCAAGCTGCTTGACCCGCCACCCCTTCGTCGCGTCGATCGGCAGCAGCGAGAGGCCGAGGCCGGCTTCGACGGCCATCAGCACGTTGCGCAGGCTTGCGGAGGTGAAGGCGACGTACCAGCGGCGGCGCTCTCGCTCCAGCCGTTCGGACATGGCATCGCGATAGAGCCCGCCGGGCGGAAAGGTGACAAGCGGCGTCGGGTCGGGCAGGTCGGGCGCCGCATCCATTGCGGTGAACCAGGCGATCGGCTCCTCGAAGCTCGCCCAGCTGTCGGCGCTCGGCGTGTCTTCCTTCAGCACCACGATATCGAGTTCGCCGGCGCGGTAGCGGCGGTTGAGGTCGGCGCGCAGGCCGGTGGTGACGTCGAGGCGGGCTTCCTTGTGGCGCTTGGTGAAGGCGGCGAAGGCGCGGGCCATTTCCGGCGTGGCGATGTCATCCGGCATGCCGATGCGCACCGAGGTGGTGCCGGAGGTTTCCGCCATCAGCGTCAGTGCTTCGGTCTGGAGGGCGAGGATGCGGCGGGCGTGGCCGAGCAGGCGTTCGCCCGTCACGGTCAGGCGCACCGGCCGCGCGGCGCGGTCGACCAGATCCCGCCCGATCGCCTCCTCGAGGCGGGCGATCTGCTGGCTCATGGTCGATTGCGTCATATGCAGGCGATCGGCGGCGGCCGTGAAACTCCCGGCGTCGGCGATTGCCACGAAGGCCCGAAGCAGGCGCGGGTCGAGCACGGTATCTCCATCGAAAATCAGAATAGTCAGCATCTAAACATCTAATTTGCGCATGATTCAAGCCGGTGGTAGCGATAGCAACGATCGGCAGGCCCCCACCCTGCCGCGAACAGGCATTTTCAGCACGAGAGTCAATTCTGATGGATACCGTTGAGGCGCGCCCCGGCCGCGATTGGGCAATGCTGGCATTGGTCGTGCTGATCGGGCTCAACCTGCGTCCCTTCCTCGCAGCCCCGGCGCCGATCCTCGCCGAGATCGTCGCGGATACCGGCCTCGGCTATGGCGGCATTGCGATGCTCACCCTGCTGCCAATGTTCCTGATGGGGCTCGGCGCGTTCATTGCGCCTGGCCTTCAGGCGAAGATCGGCGCCAGGCGCGGTCTGTTGATGGCACTCTGCATTCTCCTGCTCGGTTCGGCGCTCCGCCTGGTTGCCATGGACGGCGTGTCGCTGATCGCGACTGCGGCGCTCTGCGGCATCGGCGTCGCCTTCATCCAGGCGGCCGTTCCCGGCATCATCAAGGCCCGCTTCCCGAACCATGTCCCTGTCGTCACGGGCCTCTATTCGGCGATGATCATGGCTGGTGGCGCTTTTGGCGCGCGGCTGATGCCGGTGCTTGTGCATGCCGGTTTCGGCTGGCGGGCGGCACTTGCGTGGTTGGCGCTGCCGGTCGTCATCGCGCTGGCGGCTGCCTGGCGCATCCTGTCCGATGTGCAATCGAACAAGCCGGACGGCGCGCTCATGCGCCAGCTTCTCGGCCGGCGGCGCACCTGGGTGCTGATGGCGGCCTTCGGATTGATCAATGCCGGCTATACCTCGATGATCGCCTGGCTTGCGCCCTACTATCAGGCGCAGGGCTGGACGAGTGCCGACAGCAGCGGCCTCGTCGCCGTCATGGCCATCTGTCAGGCGATGGCCGCACTCGGGCTTCCTTTTCTGGCGCGCGGCAATGTCGACCGCCGCCGCTGGCTCTGGCTGACCATTGCTTTCCAGGCCATCGGCTTTTTCGGTCTTGCGGGCCTTCCCGGCCTGGCACCGGCAGTCTGGGCGGGGCTTTGCGGCGCCGGCCTTGGCGGTAGTTTCGCGCTTGCCATCGTCACCGCGCTCGATCACCTGCCGCGGCCGGAACAGGCCGGCGCGCTTGCCGCGCTGATGCAGGGTGGCGGCTTCCTCATCGCTGCCATCGGCCCCTATGTGATGGCAGTGCTGCACGATTGGACGGGTGGTTTTGCCGCCGGCTGGGCGCTGCATCTCGGTTGTGTGCTGGTGACCGCGCTGCTCTATTTGCGCTTCGATCCGCGATCCTATCCGGACGCGATGCCGTTACCCTCATGAAAAACCCGCGCCGGTCGGGCGCGGGTTTCTAGGCGGTTTTAGCGGCGGGAACCAAAAGGCTTCAGCGCCATGTGGCGGTTGACGTCCTTGTAGAGCAAGTAGCGGAACGGGCCGGGGCCACCGGCATAGCAGGCCTGTGGGCAGAAGGCGCGCAGCCACATGAAGTCGCCGGCTTCGACTTCCACCCAGTCCTGGTTGAGGCGGTAGACGGCCTTGCCCTGCAGCACGTAGAGGCCATGTTCCATGACATGGGTTTCGGCAAAGGGAATGACCGCGCCGGGCATCAGTGTAACGATCGTCACATGCATGTCGTGGCGAAGGTCGTTGGGATCGACGAAGCGCGTCGTCGCCCATCCGCCATTCGTGCCGGGCATTTCCGACGGCTTGATGTCTTTTTCGTTGAGGATCAGGGGTTCCGGATGCGGAAGTCCATCGACCGCCTCGTAGGCCTTGCGGATCCAGTGGAAGCGGGCATGCGCACCGGAGCGATTGTGCAGCGACCATTTCAGGCCCGGCGGCAGGAAGGCATAGCCGCCCGGCTCGAGCGTGTGCTTGCCGGTCGGCAATGTCAGTTCTACTTCGCCATCGACGACGAAGAGCACGCCTTCGGCGTCCGGGTCCTGCTCCGGCCTGTCGCTGCCGCCGCCCGGCGCCACTTCCATGATGTACTGCGAAAACGTCTCGGCAAAGCCGGAAAGCGGACGCGCAATGACCCAGCAACGCGTGTCGTTCCAGAAGGGCAGGAAGCTCGTGACGATATCCTGCATGGTTCCCTTCGGAATCACGGCATAGGCCTCGGTGAAGACGGCACGCCCGGTCAGGAGGTCGCTCTGCGGCGGGTGGCCGCCGAGGGAGGAATAGTAGCTTCTTTGCATCGTCTCAGGCCCTTTGTCTTGAGTGTTTCCAGTGTTTCCCGACGGATTTCTCTTCCGCCTTGTTCGTGAATGGCGTCACTTCGCGCCTGCTTTTTCCAGGAGCGCGACCATCTCGCCAAAACCGCGGCCGCGCGCATGCTGGAGCGGAGTCACGCCGTCGTCGTCCGCGAGATTGACGTTGGCCCCGGCCTTGATCAGGAGATCGACGATCTGGACGTGGCGCTTTCCTCCGTCGCCGAGGATGATCGCCTCCAGCAGCGCCGTCCAGCCGAGCCGGTTCACATGATCGACGTCGATACCGGCCTTGATCAGCGTATCGACGGTCTCGACATGGCCGCGTTCGGCGGCGGGGATAAGGGCGGTGCCGCCGTAGCGGTTGATGCTCTTGAGGTCGGCGCCGTGGGAAAGCGTCAACTTGAGGATGTCGAGATGCCCGCGTGCGCCGGCATAGAGATAGGGACTGTCGCTGATGGCGTCCTTGGCATTGACGTCGGCGCCGGCCTCGATCAGCGCGCGGGCGGCGTTCATCCGGTTGGCGTGTGTTGCGACGAGCAGGGCCGTCGCGCCGCTGCCGTCCCGCGCGTCGATTGCCACGCCTTTGGTCAGAAGCGCCTTGATGGCAACGGCGTCGTCGGCTGCGGCAGCCTTGTGCAGGTCGAGGGTCATGGCATTGTCTGTGGCAAGAAGGGGAGATGCGAGCGCGGTCAGGAAGAGCCAGGCCGAGAGCAGGACGAGTTTCAGCATGCGGATCCCGTTGGTTGTGGTCTTAAATTAACAGCGGCCTGCGGCATTAGGAAATTAAATGTGCAAATCCCTATCATTCAGAAGTTGGAATTCATGTGAGGGGCCGGCTATAAGCCGAAAGGGCCACAGAACGAGAGAAAGGGCCGATCCATGAGGACGGAACAGGGACTTCTGCGCATCTCCATTGCCGTCACCATCGTGCTTGCCGGTGTCGGCATCCTGTTCGGCATTCTCTCCGGTTCCTTCGCCATCGTCTTCGATGGCGTCTATGCGCTGACCGACGCGGCGATGACCGTGCTCGCCCTGCTCGTCTCGAACCTCATCGCGTCCTCGGCGACGGGCGGCGGCAAAGGTCGGCTCGTCAAGCATTTCACCATGGGCTTCTGGCATCTGGAGCCGATGGTGCTCGGCCTCAACGGTATCCTTCTGACCGGTGCGGCGATCTACGCACTGATCAACGCCATCGGCAGCATCATGGACGGTGGCAGGCCGCTCGATTTCGACCAGGCGATCATCTACGCGGTGGTGACGATCATCGTGACGGTCGCCATGGCGATCATCGCCACCCGCGCGAACCGCACCCTCCAGTCGGATTTCGTGGCGCTCGACGCCAAGGCCTGGATGATGTCCGCGGGCCTGACCAGCGCGCTGCTGGTCGCCTTCGTCATCGGCTATTTCATCCAGGGCACGGCCCATGAATGGCTGTCGCCCTATATCGACCCGGTGGCGCTGGCGCTCGTTTGCCTTGTCATCATCCCGATCCCTGCCGGCACCATCCGGCAGGCGCTGGCCGATATCCTGCTCGTCACGCCCGGGGACCTGAAAAGCCATGTCGATGCGATCGCCAAAACCATCGTCGAACGACACGGCTTCCTCTCCTACCGGGCCTATGTCGCCCGCGTCGGCCGTGGCCGGCAGATCGAGCTCTTTTTCATCGTGCCCGAGGATTTTCCGCCGCGGAAGCTGCAGGAGTGGGACGATATCCGCGACGAGATCGGCATCGCCATCGGCGACGAGGGCCCGGATCGCTGGCTGACGATCGCCTTCACCACCGATCCCGAATGGGCAGACTGAAAAGCCCGAAGCGGATCGCTCCACTCCGGGTTTCGTCTCCACTTAGAACCGACCTCTTAGAGACCGAGAGCCGTGATCGCGCCGTCCATGCGCTCGCGGGCCTTCTTCGGCAGCTTGCCGGTTTTGACGGCGTCGAGATTGGCCGGCGCGTCGCCGACGACCACGACACCCACCATGCCCATGCCGACATGCGGCGTGCATTTGACGCCATAGGCGCCCGGCTTGTCGAAGGTGACCTTGTAGTTCTCGTTCATCTTGCTCTTGAAGGCTTCCGCACCGTCGGGGATCATACCCTTGATCGTCTCGACATTGTGCCCCTTGTCGGTCGGGATGAAGGTGACCGTGTCGCCGGGCGCCACCTTCACGAAGGCCGGCTCGAACACCATGGCGCCTTCGGCGCCCTTGTTGAGCATATGCACCTCGAAATCTGCCGCTGCGGCGGGAAGCGCGAGCGCCAGAATGACCGCTGCTGCACCGACGATGCTCTTTGCCATGATACGCACTGGAAGTCTCCTTGCTGACGAACGTCAATCGTTCATGCGCAAGGGGTAGACCCGCGGCGCCCCTCCTTCTTTGACGTTGATCAAACAACGGGGAGGGGCATGCGTGGCGTGCTGTCGCAGGTTATTGTCTTGCATGCACCGGTGGCAGCATGGCGCTCCAGGGCCGCGCCTCTTCGAGATCGCGGGCAACGCGCACCAATGTCGCCTCGTCGGCGAAGCGGCCGACGATCTGGATGCCGACCGGCATATGGTTGCGGTCGAGGCCGAGCGGCAGGCTGACGGAGGGCTGGCCGGTGGCGTTGAACGTGCCGAGGAAGGTGAAGAGGGTGGTGTCGCCCTCGGCAAAGCCGGTGGCCGTAAGGTCGGAGCGGGTGGTGGAAAAGCGGCCATGTTCCGGCGCCGTCACCGGCGTCGTCGGCGTCAGCAGGATGTCGTAGCTCGCGGTTGCCATTGCGACATCGTGGCGGATTTTTCGCATGGTCTCGAAAATGGTGACGATTTCGGCCGGCGACATGGCAAGCGTCTGGTGCATCAGCTTGAGGATGACAGGCTCCAGCGTCGTGTCGTCCAGCGGGCGGCCGAGGGCGGCGGCGCGCGCCGGCAGTTCGGCAAGGCCGAGATTGAAACCGCCCATCACGCCGATCATGATGTCGTGCGAATTCACCGGCGGAGCGATCTCCTCGATCGTATGGCCCATCGATGCGAGTAGGGCGGCCGTCGCATCGAGCGTTGCCAGCACGTCCTCGGCGATCGACACGCTGCCCCAGGCGGTGCGGGCAAGGCCCACGCGCAGCTTGCCGGTCGGCTGGGTCAGCTCGTCGAGATAGGGCCGTTCCGGCTGGCGGATGATGAACGGATCGCCCGGCTCCGGGCCGGCAAAGACGTCGAGCGCGGCGGCCATGTCGCGCACCGTGCGGCAGACCACGAATTCGCGCGCCAGGCCGAACAGCGAATCCTGCCCGTCCGGCCCGCCGGAAACCCGGCCGCGCGAGGGATTGAGGCCGACGAGGCCGCACCAGCCGGCGGGAATGCGGATCGAGCCGCCGCCATCCGAGGCATGGGCGATCGGCACGATGCCGGCGGCAACCGCCGCCGCCGCACCCCCGGAAGAGCCGCCGGCCGAGGCGTCGAGGTTCCAGGGATTGCGGGTAATGCCTTCCAGAATGGTTTCGGTGAAGCCGGCAAAGGCCAGTTCCGGCACGGCGCTGCGGCCGACGATACGCAGGCCCGCTGCCTTGGCGCGCTTTGTATAGTAGGCGTCGTGGGTGCTGACGCTGCCCTTCAGCAGCCGGCTGCCGCATTCCTGCAGGCGGCCTTCCTCCGTCGCGCCGATATCCTTGCGCAGGAACGGCACGCCATTGAAGGCGCCCTCCACCGGGCCGGGCACGCTTTCCGCATCGTCATAAAACTCAACGACGGCATTGATCGCCGGATCGACCTTTTCGAAGGCCTGCCGGGCAAGGCCTGCAAGTTCCGCGGCGGTCACCTCGCCGCGCTTGACGAGCTGGGCAAGGCTGGTGGCGTCGTGGCTGACATAGTCGGAAAGGTTCATGGGAAAGACCTGGTTGAAACGGGTGCAGGCATTGAAAGGGTTTTTGGTGCGGGCGGCAAGGGCGCGACGCTTGCGAGGCGCGCCCGGCAGACCTTGTTCAGCAGGCCGTTCCAGATCGTAGAGCCGACGGGCGAATGTCTGCTGCCTGATGGCTGCGTCTCATCTGGAACGGATGAAAGCCTCAGGCCTCGTAGGTCACCCGGCCGCCGCAGATCGTCATCTTCGGGCGGACCTCACGGATACGCTCCGGCTCGACCACCTCGATGTCATCGTCAAGGATGACGAGGTCGGCGAAGTAGCCGGGCTTGAGCATGCCCTTGCGGTCTTCGGCAAACTCCGCGTAGGCGCTGCCGATCGTATAGGCGGCGATGGCATCGTGCAGGCTGACGGAATGATCCGGATCGCCCTCCTGCCAGACCGTTCGTGTCACGGCGGCCTGGATGCCGGCGATCGGGTCGATCGGCGAGACGGGCCAGTCGGAGGAGAAGGCCAATGCTGCGCCCGTTTCCTTGATGCGCCGCCAGGCATAGGCGAGATAACGGCGCTTCTCGCCGATGCGCGAGAGGGTCGGTTCGAGCGGGAAGCACATGCCGCCCGGCGGATGCGGCGGTTGCATGGAGGCGATGACGCCGAGCTTAGCAAAGCGTGGCATGTCCTCTTCGGTGATCAGCTCGACATGCTCGATGCGATGGCGGCTGTCGCGGGCGCCATTGGCCTTCTGCGCGGCCTCGTAGCCGTTCAGCACGCGCCGCACGGCGCCGTCGCCGATGGCGTGCACTGCGATCTGCAGGCCGCGACGGTCGATCTCGGTGGCGAGTTCGGCGAAGTCCTCGTTGCTGAAATAGGGTTCGCCATACCAATCCGGCCGGTCCGCATAGGGCTCAACGAGGAAGGCGGTGCCGGATTCCAGCACGCCGTCCATGAACACCTTGACCATGCCGGAGGAAACCCAGTCGCTGCGGTAGCGCCGGTCCATCTCGCTTGCCTTTTCGAGATCGGCGAGCATCATCGGCTTCTTGAAATGATAGGGCACCTGGCCGCGCACGGTGATCGTGCCGTCCTCTTCCAGCGCCGCCATCAGCTGGAGCTGGTAAAAATTGCCGTCCATGTTGTGAAACGAGGTGATGCCGTGTTTGGCGGCGTGGGCCAGGCCGCGGCGCATGATCGCCTTGTCGGCCTCCCATTCCACAGCACTTGGCGCGGGGTCGGGCTCGCCGCCGGTCTCGATGCCGAGATGGGTGCGGTTCGGGCCGCCGAGATGCAGGACGGGCGACATGGCTTCGGATTCGCGCAGCTCGCCGGTCGCAAGGCCATCCGGCCCCATCACCACTTCGTTGCCGGGATTGACCGCCTTGCCGCGCAGGATGCCGGCCATGTCGAGCGCTTTGGTGTTCGCCCAGCTGGTGTGATGGTCGGCGCCGACCAGCACGACCGGTCGGTCCGCGATGATGCGGTCGATATGGTGTCGCGTCAGCGGCTCGTCTTCGGAAATCATTGTGTAACCGGCGCCGTGGCCGGTCAAAAGCGCGTCGTCGGGATGGGTGGCGGCATGGGCAAGCAGGCTCGCCTTCAGCGCCTCGAAACCTTCAATGCCGGCGAGCTGCAGGTGTCCCAGCTCCTCGGCGCCGCCGAACATGTGGATGTGGCTCTCGATGAAGCCCGGCAGCACCGAAGCGCCGCGCGCATCGATAATCCAGGTTTCTTCGCCCTTCAGCGCAAGGATATCGCGCTCGCTGCCGACGGCAGCGATCCGGCCGCCGGCAAGCGCAATGGCTTCGGCACGCGGATTGGCCTCGTCCATGGTGAGGACGCGCGCGTTGATAACAATGAGATCGGCGGATACGGGCATGCAGGTCTCCTCCTCTTGCCACCCCTACGTCCTTTGGCGCAGGCCGAAAGACGAAGGAATACGCCAAAGGGATAGGTGCCCGCCTGCGCCGTGTCAGATCTATCCGGCGACGTTAAACGTTATCTCATCGAGCCCATCGATATGCGCGACCATCGTATCGCCCTTTTCGATGGCACCCACTCCGGCCGGCGTGCCGGCGAAAATGAGGTCGCCCGGTTGCAGCGTGAACAGACGGGACAGATAGGCAATCATCTCCGGCACCTTCCAGACCATCTGGTTGAGGTTGCCGTTCTGGCGAACCGCACCATTGACGGTAAGCCGGATCGCGCCCTCGCTCAGGTGACCGGTCTCGGCTGCGGGGTGGATGAAACCACAGGGCGCGGACCGTTCGAAGGCTTTCGCGACCTCCCAGGGCCGGCCATGTTTCTTGGCTTCCGCCTGCAAATCGCGCCGCGTCATATCGAGGCCGACGGCGTAGCCGTAGACGCAATCCAGCGCATGCTCGACCGGAATATCGCTGCCGCCACTCTTCAGTGCGACGACCAGCTCGACCTCATGATGCACGTCCGTGCTTGCCGAGGGATAGGGAAAGTCCTCGCCGGGCAGGACCAGGGTGTCCGGGTTCTTCTGGAAGAAGAAGGGCGGCTCCTTGTCGGGGTCATGACCCATCTCGATGGCATGATCGGCGAAGTTTCGGCCGACGCAATAGATGCGATGCACCGGGAAGAGCGCGTCGCTTGCCTTGATGGGCAGGGTGGGAATGGCAGCGGGCGCAAAAATATAGGTCGAGGCTGCGTTGGAAGGTTCTGACGTCATGAGAGGCCGCACTTTCAAAGGTCGTGATCTGAACGCGGACGCTAGCATGCCGGCCGGCCGCAATCGATCCGTCCTCTGTCTGATACCGCCTCGCGATTGCATGAACTTGAAAAATCACGGATAGAGGCAGGATGACGAAGGATGCCCCGGCGGACATGAACAATCCCAAAAAAACGAAGGACACTGCGCCGCGCGAGCGCCGGCGTTCACTGGCGATCGGCCTCCTGAAGGCGCGCGAGGCGGTGATGAGCCATTTCCGGCCGATCCTTGCCGATCACGACGTCACCGAGCAGCAATGGCGGGTGTTGCGCGCACTGTCCGAGGCAGGCCAGCTCGATGCCACGGAGGTGGCGGAGAAAGCCTTCATTCTCGCACCCAGCCTCACGCGCATGCTGCGCTCCCTAGAAGAGCGCGGATTGATCACGCGGGAGAAGGACGAGGCAGACGGTCGCCGGGTGCTGCTGGCACTCGCACCCGCCGGTCAGGCCGTCATCGACGAGGTGATGCCGGATTCGCGCCGCGTCTATGCGGATATCGATGCGCGCTTTGGCGCCAAGCGTGTCGATGCGCTTCTCGACATGCTGGAGGAACTCGCCGCCCTCAAGCTCGATGGCAAGGCGGGCGGCGAGGAATAGCGGTCAACGCGCGACCTTGCCGAGACCGGCATCGAGTGCTGCGACGATGCGCTCCACATCCGTCGCAGTAATGATGAGCGGCGGCGACAGGATGATGTTGGCGCCGGAGGTGCGCACCATCACACCGGCATCGTAGGTGCCCTCATAGATCGTCGCGACGACATCCTTTGCAGCCGACGCCTTGGTCTTGCGGTCGGCGACGAGTTCGAGCGCGCACATCAGCCCCTTGCCGCGCACATCGCCGATGATCTCGTGTTTCGCTTTCAGTCCTTCGAGCCCGGCCATCAGTTCCAAGCCGCGCGCGGCGGCATTCGTCGCGACATCGGCGCGCCTGGTTTCCTTCAGCGTCGCCAAAGCCGCCGCCGCACCCACCGGATGGCCGGAATAGGTGTAGCCGTGGCCGATCGCGCCAAAACTGTTCTTGTTGGCCTCGAAGGCTTCCGCGATCCTGTCGGCGATCATCACCGCGCCGAAGGGGAAATAGCCATTGGTGATGGCCTTCGCGGTGGACATGAAGTCGGGCTTGACGCCCCACAGGCGGGATCCGGTCCAGGCGCCGGTGCGGCCGAAGGCGGTGATCACCTCGTCGGCGATCAGCAGGATGCCGTGCCGGTCGCAGATGTCGCGCATCAGCGGCATGAATGTCTCGTGTGGCACGATCACGCCGCCGGCACCCAGCACCGGTTCCATGATGAGGGCCGCGATCGTATCGGCGCCCTGGAAGGCGATCTCATCCTCAAACTGTTTGGCGATGAGGCTTGCCAGTGTCGCCGGATCCTCGGTGCCGAAGGGATTGCGGTAGAGATAGGGGCTTGCCAGATGCGTAACGCCGGGCAGCAGCGGTTCGTAGTTGCGGCGGAAATTGGCGTTGCCGTTGACCGACGCGCCGCCAAAATGAGTGCCGTGATATCCCTTCTTCAGCGCGATGAACTTCGTGCGTTCCGGCTGCCCGTTGATCTTGTGATACTGGCGGGCGAGGCGCAGGCACGTTTCCACCGAATCCGAGCCGCCCGAGGTGAAGAAGGCGCGCGTCAGCCCGTCTTCCTTGAACCATTCGGCAAGCTCGTAGGACAGTTCGATCAGCGGAGAATTGGTCGTGCCGCGGAAGGTGGAATAGTAGGGAAGCTGGTCGAGCTGGTCGCGGATCGCTGCCTTCACCGGCTCGCAGGAATAACCGAGATTGACGTTCCACAGGCCGCCGACCGCATCGAGCACGGTCTTGCCTTGCAGGTCGGTGATCTCGACGCCCGCTGCGGCGTTGACGATTTTTGGCGGGTTGGCGCGCATTTCCGCCGGGTGCGCCATGGGATGCCAGAGATGACGGGCATTGTTCTCGACGAGGAAATTGGTTTCACGCATGGTGCTTCTCCGGTTTTCTAGAGGCCGAGCATCGCTCTGGCTTCGGCATAACTTTCGGCGGGGCGGGTGACGTCGAAATGCACATTGGGCAGGCCGACCGCGTCGGCGCCCTCGATGTTCTTCTTCTGGTCGTCGACGAAGACGCAGTTCTCTTTTGCGACCTGGATTTCGGCGATCGCCTGCTCGTAGGCGCGCGGGTCGGGTTTCAGGATGCCGGTATAGGTGGCGTCGACGATGACGTCGAAAAGGTCGATCAGCGGGAAGCGCTTGCGGAAATCGACGCCGTAGAAGAGATCGAGTTCGTTGGAGAGGATGGCGAGCTTCACGCCGGCGGCCTTTGCCGCAAGGATCGTCTCACGCGCTTCCGGGCGCAAGACGAGGTCCGGTTCGGCGCCGCGGGCACGCTGGACGAAGGTCTTCATGTCCGTCCAGTCCTCGCCGATCAGCCGGCCGGTCTCGCGGGTGCGTTCCATCCAGTAATCGCGCTCGGTGATTTCGCGGTTCTGCATGCGCTGCCAGAGCGGGTCGGTCGATGGATCGAACGGTCCCTTCCAGGTGAGCGTGCCGGGGGCGAGCCCCAGAGCGCGCTCGGTAACGCCATGCGTTTCGAACAGCGTTCGGGTGACGACGCCGCCGAAATCGAGGATCAGCGCTTTCGTCATGCCGCTTCCGCCTTTCCACCCGGCACCACGCCGCGTGCTACCCAGCCGTCGAAAATTTCCAGCGCTTTCGTTGAAAAGGCAGGGTCGTTGATATGGGCGTCGATCTCGTGCAGCACGACCGATGCGGGTAGCGCCGAACGGAACGCCTCGATGAGCGCCGCAAGCCCATCCGGATCGTGCAACGGCTCCTCCGGCTTGTCCCATTCCTGAATGCCGCCGGCAGGCAGGATGAAGGCCGTTTCGCCCGCCGCAGCCGCAAGTTTTTCCGCGACGACGCGGGCGATATCCCGGCGGCCGTCATTGTCGGTTGTGACCGAGCCGAGCAGGCGGTTGTGCGCGTGGTACGGCCGGTCGGCAAGCGATGTAGGCAGGTCGTGCCAGGCCTGGAGGTCCACCATGTCGAGACCGCCGGGCGCAACGATCTGCGGGATGCCCCGCCGGCCGGCATTTTCCAGTCGATCCGGACCTGAAGTGACGCAGGTGCCGTTCAGGTGGTTGTTGACCTCCTGCGTGCAGAAATCGAAGACCGCCGCAAAACCGCCCTCGGCGGCGATCGCCTCGAAGGCGCGCCCGCCCATGCCGGTGGCGTGAAAGACGGCGACGTCGTAGCCGCGTTTTTCCAGCGCCGGCTGGAGGTGCTTCATATACTTAAGGCAGCTCGAGCCGAGCGAGGTCATGCCGATGAGCGGCCGGTCGCCCGCCGGGCGGACACTGAACCGGGCGGCGCCGACGACGGCGCCGCAGGCCTGTGAAAGCACGGACTTACAGATCGGGTTGAGGCCATGCAGCCCGCCGGCCCAGAGGATCATCATCAGGTCGGGAGCGATGCGTTCCGGCGGGATGAGGTGGGAATAGGCGATGGTCGAGACGACAAATTTCGGCACGCCGAGCGGAAGGCAGGCGGCGACATCCAGCGCCAGGTCCGTGCCCATGGAGCCACCGAGCAGGATGACGCCGTCCACCTTGCCGTCGTCGAACAGCTTGCGGGTGAGTGTTGCGGCCCCCTTGGCCATCAAGGCCATGGCACTGTATTCGTCGCCGCTCGTCGCGATCGCTTCGATCGTCGTTTCCGCTGCTGCGGCGATGTCGTGGCGTGAAAAATCCGGCTGGTAGGGCGGGTCGGCAAGCACGCTGACATCGACCAGCACCGGCCGGCCGCCGGCGGTGCGGATCACCTCCGCCATGAACTGCAACTCGTCGGCCTTCGTATCGCCGGTGCCGAAGACGAGGATGTTCGGCACCTTGGGTTCGTCGCTCATGGTCTCATTCCCCTGATCATTTTGAGCGGGGCGCTTGGTGCACCCTCGTTTCCGTTCAATCGCGCCGAAAGCCGGCTGGCGGCGTCCGCCACCTGGAGGCCCAGTTCCTCAAGATGCGGCGCGTCGATGCGCACGTCCGGTGCGGCGATGGCGAGTGTGGCAATGGGCCGGCGATCGGCGCCGAGCACGGCCGCCGCGACGCTGACGACGCCGGCTTCGAGCCCGTTGCGGTTGATCGACCAGCCGCGTTTGCGGGTCTCGTCGAGGCGCTGGCGAAGCGTTGCGAGATCCGTGACGGTGGCATCCGTGAAGGCTTCGAGGGGTTCCTTGAGCAAGGCCTCGGCGGCATCGTGCGGCAAAGGCGCAAGGAAGGCGAGGCCGGAAGCAGTGGCGTGCAGCGGCAGGATGATGCCGACATCGACGATAACACGGTGCGCCTTGGGGCAATCCTCGACATGCAGCGAATGCAGTGCGCCGCCGGAAAATTCCGCGAGATGGCAGGTTTCGCCGGTCGCTTGCGCCAATTCCTTTACGAACGGAATGGCGGCGCGCAGCAGCGGCACGCGGGCCTCGCGAATGCGGGCGAGCCGCACCGGGGTAGCACCGATCCTGTAGCGGCGCGTCACGGTGTCCTGTTCCAGAAAGCCGTGTGCCTCCAGTTCCACCAGCATGCGCCGCGTCGTCGCCTTGTCCATGCCGGCGAGCCGGGCAAGCTCGGAAAGTCCCTTTTCCTCCTCCTCGGCGGCCACCAGGTTCAGCAGCGCGAGGGCCTTTGCGACAGTGCTCACGACCCCTCCAATTACTTAACATGCGAAATAACTTGACAGCAGTCAGGCAAGTTTGCAAGTCTATATTTAAACCACCGGTTTAATATTTGAACCGAAATCAGATCCGGCAAACCGGACATTTTTGCAGCGTTTTGGCCAATCGGCCCCCGCGCCCGGAAAGGAGGTTCCGGTCGCGCTTCACCACTGCATGAAGGGGAACGTATCATGACAGACAGCATTTCATCGGGCGACAACCGCCTCAGAAAGGACAGTCTCGGCGCTTTGGCCGTGACCTTCCTCGTCGTTTCCGCCGCCGCACCACTGACGGCGGTCGCGGGCGGTGTTCCGCTCGCCATGTTGCTCGGCAACGGCGCCGGCATGCCGGCCACCTTCCTGGCGGTGACGGTCATCCTGCTGCTCTTTGCCGTCGGCTATGTCGCCATGGCGCGGCATATCCGCAATGCCGGGGCCTTCTACGCCTATACGACGCAGGGTTTCGGCGGTTATGTCGGCGGGGCGGCGGCGCTCATTGCCATCCTGTCCTACAATGCCATGCAGATCGGTATTTTCGGCCTGTTCGGCGCCATCACCGCCGGCTTCTTCGCTGGCCTCGGCATAGACCTGCCGTGGTGGGTCTATACGTTCCTCGGCATCGCCGCCGTCGCGGTGCTCGGCTACCGCCGGGTCGATCTTTCGGCCAAGATCCTGACGGTGCTCGTCGTGCTCGAATATCTCGTCGTGCTGGTCATCGATTTCGCGGTGATCGGCACGGGCGGAGACAGCGGTCTTTCGCTTGCGCCCTTCAGTACGGATGCCTTCTTCTCCGGCTCGCCGGCAATCGGCCTGCTGTTCGGCTTCGCCGCCTTCATCGGTTTCGAGGCGACGACGATCTATAGCGAAGAGGCACGCGAGCCGCACCGTACCATCCCGATCGCCACCTATGCTTCGGTACTGCTGATCGGCGTCTTCTACATGTTCACCTCCTGGCTGATGGTGAATGCCGCCGGTTACGAAAAGCTCCTGCCGGAACTGCAGGGCCTGGCTGATCCGACGACCTTCCTCTTCGTGATTTCCGAGCGCTATGTCGGCGCCTGGTTGTCGCCGATCATGAACATCCTGCTGATCACCAGCCTGTTTGCCGGCGTTCTGGCCTTCCACAACGGTGTCGCACGCTACATGTATGTCGCCGGTCGCGAACGGCTGCTGCCTGCCGGCCTCGGCGTCACCCATCCGGCCTTCCAGAGCCCGCATGTCGCCTCGCTCGTCCAGACGGCGATTGCCGTTGCCGTCATCGCGCTCTTTGCGGTCACGGGGCAGGATCCGGTGCTGGCACTGTTTTCCTGGATGACCAATGTCGGCACGCTCGGCGTCATCGTGTTGATGGCGATGACGGCCTTCGCCATCGTCGTCTTCTTCAGCCGCAATCCGGGGCTCGAAAAGAATGCGCTGACGACAAAGGTGGTGCCGGCCGTCACGGGCCTCATCCTGCTGGCCGTCATCGTCACGATCGTGCGCAATTTCGGCGATCTTGCCGGCGCCAGCGGAGCGCTTGCGGTCATCCTGCCGGGCCTTGTCCTGCTGGCCGCGCTGCTCGGCCTGGTGCTTGCCATGCGTCTCAAGGGCGCCGATCCGGCATCCTATGCCCGCCTTGGCCTCGGCCAGGCAAACTGACAAGATCGCGGGCGGCTGTTCCGAGCCGCCCGCCCGAAGGAAAGGGAAGACCATGCAGGACCGCATCGACCAGGAACGCCAGCGCCCCGCCAGTCCGGGAAAACTCTTCATCGGCGGCGCCTGGGCCGATGCGGCGGACGGCCGCCGCCTGCCGACGATATCCCCCCTCGACGGCCGGGAATTGACCAGCATCGCCGATGGCGGGGCGGAGGATGTCGATCGTGCGGTGCGGGCGGCTAGGGCGGCCTTCGACAAGGGCGTCTGGTCCCGCGCAGCCCCCGCCGAGCGCAGGAAGGTGTTGCTGCGCGTTGCCGAGCTGATCGAGAAACATGCCCTGGAACTGGCTGTGCTCGGCGTGCGCGACAACGGCACGGAAATCCAGATGGCGCTGAAGGCCGAGCCCGGCAGCGCTGCCGGCACGTTCCGCTACTATGCCGAGGCGATCGACAAGGTCTATGGCGAGATCGCGCCCACGGCAGAAAACGTGCTGGGCCTCATCCATCGCGAACCGGTGGGTGTGGTCGGCGCTATCGTGCCGTGGAATTTCCCGTTGATGATCGGCGCCTGGAAGATCGCGCCGGCGCTTGCGGCCGGCAATTCCGTGGTGCTGAAACCGGCGGAAATCGCTTCGCTCAGCCTGCTGCGCCTTGCCGAACTCTGCGCCGAGGCGGGATTACCGGACGGCGTTCTCAATGTCGTTACCGGTCGCGGGCAGGTGGCGGGCGAGGCGCTCGGCCTGCACATGGATGTCGACGTGCTGGTCTTCACCGGCTCCGGCCCGGTTGGCCGGCGGCTGCTCGAATATTCCGCCCGCTCCAACCTGAAGCGGGTCTATCTGGAGCTTGGCGGCAAGTCGCCGAACATCGTCTTCGCCGATGCGCCGGACCTCGACAAGGCGGCAAAAACCTCGGCCTACGGAATTTTTCGCAATGCCGGACAGGTCTGCGTCGCCGGCTCACGGCTGCTGGTCGAAAAATCGATCCACGCGGAGTTCACCGCCCGTCTCGTCGCAATCACCGAGGCGATGAAGCTCGGTGATCCGCTGGATCTGGCAACCGAAGCCGGTGCCGTATCGAGTGAGGCGCAACTCCTGAAGGACATCGCCTTCATCGAGGATGCCGCGCGCGAGGGCGCGACGTTGCGGACCGGCGGCAAGCGGCTGTTTGAGGAGACGGGCGGCTATTTCCTCCAACCGACGATCTTCGACGGCGTGTCGCCGGATATGCGCATCGCCCGCGAGGAGGTTTTCGGCCCGGTCCTGTCGGTCATTCCCTTCGAGGACGAAGCGGAGGCCGTGCGGATCGCCAATGGCACGGACTACGGTCTCGCCTCGGCGGTGTGGACCGGCAACCTTTCCCGAGCCCACCGCATGGTGCGGCAGGTCAAGGCCGGTGTCGTGCATGTCAACACCTATGGCGGCGCGGACAATACGGTGCCGCTCGGCGGCATGCGCCAATCCGGCAACGGCCATGACAAGTCGTTGCACGCGCTCGACAAATATACCGAGCTGAAGACCGCCTGGATCCAGCTCTGAGGATCAGTAGACCTTGGCGGTCGCCGGGGCCTTGGCCGGCTCGGCGGCCTGGAAATCGGCGAGCAGCTTCGTCGTGGCATTAGCGAGCAGTGTCACGTCGTTGCCGATGGCGACGAAGGTGGCGCCAAGCTCGAGGTAGCGTTTGGCGAGGCCGAGATCGCCGATCAGGATGCCCGCCGCCTTGCCGTGCGACTGGATCTTGAGGAGTGCCTTCTCCACTTCGGCCTGTACTTCCGGCGCACCGGGCCTGCCCAGAAAGCCCATGTCGGCGGCAAGATCGGCCGGGCCGATGAAGACACCGTCGACGCCCTCCGTGCCGGCAATATCATCGAGCGCGTCGAGGCCGGCGCGGCTTTCGACCTGCAGCAGCAGGCAGACCTCGTCATTGGCGGTCTGGAGATAATCCGTCGTGCGGTTGAAGGCGGAGGCTCTCGCAAGGGCTGCGCCAACGCCGCGCACGCCATGCGGCGGATAGCGCAAGGCCTTCACCATCGTCTCCGCCATCGCCTTGCTGTCGACCATCGGGATGAGCAGGGTCTGGGCGCCAATATCGAGCAGCTGCTTGACGATCCAGGTCTCGCCGATCGGCGGGCGGATGACGGCATGGCTCGCCGTGCCCTTCATCGCCTGAAGCTGCGAGACGAGCAGCGGCACGTCGTTCGGTGCGTGCTCGGCGTCGAGCAACAGCCAGTCGTAGCCGGCGTCCGCGCAGATCTCGACCGTGTAGGCATTGGCGAGCGCCTGCCAGAGCCCGATCTGCGCACGGCCTTCCTTCAGCGCCTGCTTGAAGCGGTTTTTTGGAGCGGGCATGGGGCAAATTCCTTCTATGCGAAGAACAGGCTGACGGTGCCGTAGGGACCGAAATCGCCAACGATCGTATCGCCATGGCGGGCTTCGATCGGGCGGATGAAGGAGCCGGCCAGCACGATCTGTCCCGCTTCGATACCGTCTCCGTATTGCGCCAGCCGGTTGGCGAGCCAGGCGACGCCCCGGGCCGGTTGGTTGAGCACGCCGGCGCCGAGCCCGGTTTCCTCGACCTCCGCATTGCGGCTGACGATGGCGCCCATCCAGCGCATGTCGATCTCACCAGGCCGCACTGCACGGCCGCCCATGACGATGCCGGCATTGGCGGCATTGTCGGAAATCGTGTCGAAGATGGTGCGGGCCTTCTTCGTCTCGGGATCGACGCGCAGGATGCGGGTGTCGAGGATTTCGAGTGCGGGCGTCACATAGTCGGTGGCGTTCAGCACATCGAAGACGGTGACGCCGGGGCCTTTCAGCGGCGCCTTCATGACGAAGGCGATCTCGGCCTCGACGCGCGGCTGGATGAAGCGGCCTGCCGGCACCGTCGCGCCGTCCTCGAAGACCATGTCGTCGAAGAGCACGCCGGAATCGGGGATGTCGATGTTCAGCGCATATTGCATGGCCTTGGAGGTGAGGCCGATCTTCCAGCCGATGACCTTGCGGCCGTCGGCGATCTTCTTCTTCACCCAGGCGCCCTGGATCGCATAGGCATCGTCCATGCTGATCGCGGGGTGTTTCAGCGAGAGCAGGCCGATCTGGACGCGGGTGCGTTCGGCCGCGTCGAGGCTTTCTGCGGCAAGTCGGATGTCGTCCGGCGTCATCATGGTTGAACCTCGTCGGCAATGGTGTTGCGCAGCAGGCCGATGCCCTCGGCCTCGACCTCGACCACATCGCCGGGCTTCAGCCAGATCGGCGGCTCGAAGCGTGCGCCGGCGCCGGTCGGCGTGCCGCAGACGATGATGTCACCCGGCACCAGCGTCGTGAAGGTGGAGATGTAATTGATGATCTTGCGGAAGGAGAAGATCATCCGGCTGGTGCGGTCGCTCTGGCGCACCTCGCCGTTGACGCGGGTTTCGAGCTTGATATCGGCCAGCTGGCTTTCATCCGTATAGGGCACCAGCCAGGGGCCGATGGAGCCGGTCGCGTCGAAATTCTTGCCCTGCGTGACGTTGAATTTTGCGTGCCGCACCCAGTCGCGGATCGTGCCCTCGTTGCAGAGCGAAAGGGCCGCGATATGGTTCAGCGCATCGGTTTCCGAAATGCGCCGGCCGCCCTTGCCGATCACGATGACGATTTCGCCCTCATAGTCGAGCTGCGGGCTTTCCGGTGGGCGGATCAGCGGGCGGTCGTGGCCGGTGAAGGAGCGCGGGAAGCGGATGAACAGGGAGGGATTGGAAGGGGCGGCCTGGCCGTCCTTGTATTCCTCGTTGCGGTCCGGAAAGTTCACGCCGACGCAGATGATCTTTTCCGGCGCGGGGAGAGGGATTTCGTAGACGATGTCGGCGAACGCATGGTCGGCGGGAAGCGACGCCGCCTCCTCCGCCAGGCTGGCCAGGGCACCCGCCTCGATCACCTCGCGCAATGTCGGCCAGCGTTCACCGTGGCGGGCGGAAAGGTCGACGATGCCATCGGATTTGACGAGCCCGTATTTCAGGATGCCCTGATGGGAAAAGCCGGCGAGGCGGGGCCGTTCGGTCACGGTTGTCTCCTATTTCAACGTGCGGGCGATCTCGGTGATCACCGTGAAGGCGGTGTCGGCGTCGTCGCGGATCATCTCGAACTGTCCCGCCTGGAAGCGGATGGCGATGCGGCCGTCGACGCGCGTCTGCGTCAGGTAGATGCGGCCGTCGTCGTTGATGGCGTTGACCAGCGCGATGTTGTGCTCATCCCCGCCACCCTTGTGGCGGAAGGAGAAGAGCGAGAGCACCGGCTGGCTGACGATCTCGAAATCCGCCTCGGCGGCCAACCGCTTCGCCAGTTCCTCCGACCACGTCACATGGTTGCGGATCATCGTGCGCAGGCCTTCGAGCCCATGATAGCGCAGCAGGAACCACAGTTTCAGCGCGCGAAAACGGCGGCCGAGCGGCACGGACCATTCGGAATAGTTGATGATGCCGTCATGGCCGTGGGTCTTGAGATATTCCGGCTGGATGGCCAGCGTGCGAACCTGGTCGGCCGGGCTGCGGATGAACTGCACCGAGCAATCGAAATTGGCGCCGAGCCATTTGTGCGGGTTGAACACGATGGAATCCGCCGCCTCGACACCGTCCCAGAGGTCACGGAACTCCGGACAGATCATGGCGGAGCCCGCCCAGGCGGCATCGACATGCAGGTAAAGGCCATGGGCCTTCACGACCGCCGCGATGTCGCGGATCGGGTCACAGGCGCCGATCGAGGTGCCGCCGGTGCAGGCGATGACGCCGGCCGGGATGTGGCCAGCAGCAATGTCCGCTTTGATCGCGGCATCGAGCGCATCCGGGTCCATGCCGTTCAGCGGCCCCTTGGTCGGGATGCGCACGAGATTCGCCTCGCCGATGCCTGATATCCAGATCGCCCGGTCGATGGAGGTGTGCACCTGTTTCGACGCATAGACGCGCACCGCCTTGTGTGCCGACAACCCCTCGCTATTGCCCTTCCAGTCGAGCGCCTTTTCGCGCATCACCAGCACGGCGGCCAGCGTCGCGGTCGAGGCGGAATCCTGGATGACGCCGGCAAAACCGTCCGACAGGCCGAGCGCCTGGCGCAGCCAGTCGACAACGCGGGTTTCCAGCTCGGTTGCGGCCGGCGATGTTTGCCACAGCATGCACTGGGCGGCGACGGACGTGACAAGATAGTCCGCGATCACCGAGACCGGGGCGGCATTGGCCGGGAAATAGGCGAAGAAGCGCGGATGTTGCCAATGGGTGAGGCCATCGGGAATGATGCGCTCGAAATCGGCGAAGATCGTCTCCATCGTTTCGCCGGCTTCCGGGGCCGCATCGGCGATCTGCTTGATGATGTCGCCCGGCTTGGTCTGCGCGCGCACCGGCCGATCACGCAGGCCAGCGCGATAATCGGCGCCCCAATCGGCAACCGTACGCGACCATTGGCGGAATTCTTCGCTGTCCATGTCTCACTCCCTTGACGGCGCTGCACTCTTCTCGGCGCTCGGGCGCCCGATTGCAATGCCCGTCAGGGGGCGATAATCGGCTGCGCCTTGAGCTGCGAATCCGACACCTCGGTGCCGGCAAACAGGCTACCGTGCTCGAACCAGGATTTCGGCGCCGGAGACCCCCACAGCGTCTGGCGTTGCGGATCCTTCAGGTCCCATTTGATCGGCTCGAGGTCCGGGTCCACCGTCTGGTAGTCCGAGCAGTAGATCTCGATGCGATGGCCATCCGGATCGAGGATGTAGAGGAAGAAGGCGTTGGAAATGCCGTGTCGGCCGGGGCCGCGCTCGATATTGGCGACCCAGCCGGTCGTCGCCATCAGGTCGAGCAGGTCGATGATGTTGAGCGGTGTCGGCACCCAGAAGGCGGTGTGATGCAGGCGTGGGCCCCGGCCGTTGGTGAACGCGATGTCGTGCACGCCGCCCTTGCGATGCGTCCAGGCCGCCCAAAGCCGGCCCGTTTCTTCATCCTCGGTATATTCCGTCACGCGGAAGCCGATCTCGTTGTAGAAGGCGACGCTTTCGTCGACATTCGGCGAGAAGCAGTTGAAATGATCGATGCGCAGCGGTTTGACGCCGCGATAGAGCGCATATTTCTGGTGGATCGGCGGCAGGCGGTCCATTTTCGTGTAGAATTCCAGCGGAATGCCATGCGGATCGCGCGTGCGGAAAGTGCGGCCCTGGTAGGGGCGCTCCACCCATTCCACCGGCAGGCCCTTGCCCTTGAAGAAATGCACCGCCTTGTCGAGGTCTTCGTCGTCGAACACCTTGAAGCCGAGGTCGCGGGCTTCTGCCTTCTCCGATTTCTTCAGCACGATGCAATGGTGGCCGCGCTCTTCCATGGCGCGCAGGTAGATCGTGTCCGCCGTCTCGTCCGTCACTTGCAGGCCGAGCGTATCGACATAGAAGGCGCGGGATTTTGCGAGGTCGGTGACGCCAAACTCGACGTGGCTGAGCCGGATGATGTTGAAGGGCGGGTAGAGATTAGGCTGGGGTACGGGCATGGGGTCCTCCTCAAGCCCGCCTCGGCAAACGAGGACGGGCGCAGTCTTGTCTTTGGGCGATCAGCCGCCGAGTTTCGGGATGGCGTGGGCGCTCGTGGCGAAGGCGACGTTCTTCGTCTCCATATAGAAGTCGAAGGACCAGTCGCCGCCATCGCGGCCGATGCCGGAATTCTTGACCCCACCGAAGGGCGTCGGCAGGTGGCGCACATTCTCCGAATTCACCCAGATCATCCCGGCCTCGAGATGATCGGTAAAGCGGAAGGCGCGCGTGACGTCCGCCGTCCAGAGATAGCCGGTGAGGCCATACTGGACGTCATTGGCGAGCGCCAAAGCGTCCGCTTCGTCCTTGAAGGGGATGGCCGTCAGCACCGGGCCGAAGATTTCCTCCTGCGCAATGCGCATGGCATTGTTTGCGCCGGTGAAGAGTGTCGGCGAGACGTAGCATCCGCCGCCCGGCCCTTCGAATTTTTCGCCGCCGGCGGCAACCGTGGCGCCTTCCTCCCGGCCGATCGCGATATATTCCAGCACCTTCTTCTCGTGCACCGGATGGATCAGCGGGCCGACGACGGTTTCGGGATCGAGCGGATGGCCGACCGTGATGCGTTTCGCCTTTTCAGCGACGAGTGCGGTGAACGTCTCATAGATGCTCTCTTCCACCAGCAGGCGGGAGGAGGAGGTGCAGCGCTCACCGTTCAGCGAATAGATCATGAAGACGGCGGCATCGGCCGCGCGTTCGAGGTCGGCATCGGCAAAGACGATGACGGGATTCTTGCCGCCGAGTTCGAAATGCACGCGCTTCAGCGTGTCGGCGCCCTGTTTCATGATCATCGAACCGGTGCGGCTTTCACCGACAAAGCCGATCGCCTTGATCAGCGGGTGTTCGGTCAGCGCCTTGCCGGCATCCTCGCCAAAACCGTTGACGAGGTTCCACACGCCCTTCGGCAGGCCGGCCTCTTCGGCGATCTCGACGAGCAGGCGCGCGGTCAGCGGCGAGAACTCGGCCGGCTTGTGCACGATGGTGCAGCCCGCCGCGAGCGCCGGCGCGATCTTCCACGTGGAGAGCATGAAGGGTGTGTTCCACGGAGTGATGATGCCAACCGGACCGATCGGCACGCGGGTCGTCATGTTGACCTGGCCCTCGGTGCGCAGCGTCTTGCCGTCACGCGCTTCCGGCGCGCGGTCGGCGAAGAAGCGGAAGTTCTCCGCCCCGCGCAGTGCGGCTTTCGCCATGAAGCGCAGCGACTGCCCGGTATCCATGCATTCGACGAAGGCGATTTCTTCGGCGCGCGCAACGATCGCATCGGCGATCTTGTGCAGCAGTTTTTTCCGGGCATCGCCCGGCATCGTCGCCCAGTCGGCGAAGGCGGCCTTGGCGGCCCTGGCGGCGCGGTCGATGTCGGCGGCCTTGCCCTGCGCCACTTTGGCAAGCGGCTTCAGGTCGACGGGAGAAATGGTCTCGAAGGTAGCGCCATCCGCAGCCGGCACGTCCTCGCCGGCTATGCGGTTCAGCACGCCGTTTTGCTTGAAGCGGGCGAGGTAGGCCTCCGCCTTCGTGATGTTTTCCTGAAGTTTCGTCATGGGAGTCCCGTTACTTGCCGCGCAGGCGCGGATGAATGGCATTCTTCTTCCAGCTCAGTTCCGCGTCGATCTCGCGGATTTCCAGCGAAAGCGCGAAGTGCGGCGTCTCGAAGAGGGGGGCGAGCAGCCGGCTTGCCGTAGCGAAGAGTGCCTCGCCGGTGCGTTTCTTCTCTTCCGCGCTGCGGCCCTTGCCGATCCGGAAGTTGAGATCGACAAAGGCGTTTTCCGGCAGCCGATCGGCAATCGCATAGTGATCGAAGCGAAGGGCTCGCACACGCAGCGCGCCGACCTCGAAAAGGCCGGTTTCCAGCACCGTTTCCAACAGCGCCGCGCAGAGCGCGTCGAGATCGGTGCGGCCTTCGAGATTGGCCGAGTATTCGACGATCAGGTGCGGCATCGTTCCTCCCGGTGCAGCTTTTTATTTAACGTGTTAAATATATGGCCGTTTGTCAAGAGGCTTCTGTCGCGTGTCAGCCGCCAAAGCTTCCCGTCTGCGTCGGCACATGCACATAGTTGCGATCGAAATAGAGCAGTGCATGCCCGTCGCGCCGGCAGCGGATGTCCACCACCTCGCCGATGAAGATGTTATGGGTGCCGACGAGCCGGGCTTCCGTCAACCGGCAATCGAAGGAGACGATGGCGTCCGCCAGCGCCTGGTTGCCCGAGGGCAGGTCCGTCCAGTTGGCATCGGCATAACGTGCCGCCATGTCCGTCTGCTGTCCTGCGAAAGAGGCGGCGAGCGCCTTGTGCTCTTGCGTCAACACATTGACGCAGAAGCGCTGGTTCTCGATGAACAGTTGCGTCTGGGCCGACCGGCTGTTCATGCAGACGAGCAACGTCGGCGGTTCGTCCGTTACGGAGCACATGGCGGTGGCGGTAAAGCCGCCGCGACCGGCGTCTCCCTTGGTGGTGATCACATTGACGGGCGCGCAGACCCGCGCCATCGCGTTGCGGAACTCGGTTTTCGAGATATGGGTGTCCATGGCGCGGCCCTCATTCGGCCGCGTCGCGGACAGCGTCGCCACCCTGCGGCGGCAGCCAGGTATCCCCCGTCCAGCCGCTCTCGTCGTAGTCGGCCATGCATTGGTCGACGAGCGCTTCCATCTCCTTCAGCCGTCCGCCGCGCTCGGCGCCCTTCAGTACCTGGAGGCGCACCTCTTCCGGCGCACCGGCATAGTTCAGCTCGTAGAGTGCGTGGCGGCCGCCGAATTCCGTGCCGGTCGCGTCCCACAAGAGCTTCATGATCTTGATGCGCTCGATATGGCCCATGTCGTTCGAACCGCGCACATATTGCGCGAGATAGCGGTCGATCTGCGGATTGGCAAAATCCTTCACGGAGGAGGGCAGGTAGATGAGGCCGGAGGCGACCGTGCGGCGCACGATGTCGATGACCTTCGGATAGGCCTCCGACATGAACGTGCGGTAGCAAAGTGCGGCTTCGAGGTTCGGCAGCACCGCCCCGTTCGCCCAGGGGATGGGATTGTAGGCCATGGCGTTCGAGAAGGACCAGAACTGGTGACGGATGGCGATCACCTCGCCGAGCATCGCCTGGTTGCCGCGGAAGGCATCGCCGCCGGTGGCGCGCAAGGCCTTGGCGAGCAGGCCGGCCAGAAAATCCATCTTCACCGCAAGCCGTGTGCAGCCCTGGAAACAATAGCCGTGCATGAAGCCTGAGGCCGGATGGAAGGAGAGGATTTTCGCCGCGTCGCGCAGCACCAGCACGTCCTCCCAGGGGATGAAGACATTGTCGAGCACGAGGATCGCGTCGTTTTCATCGAAGCGCGAGGAGAGCGGGTAGTCGAAAGGATGGGCCGCGGTGCTCGCCGTCTGTTCGTAGGAGGTGCGGCAGAACATCTTCACGCCCGGCGCATTCATCGGCACGATGAACATGACGGAGAGCGACGGGTCCTCGGTGACGGTCGCCGAACTCTGGGCGAGGAAATTGTAATGCGTCAGCGCCGAGGACGTTGCGACGACCTTGGCGCCGGAGACGTAGATCCCGGCATCGGTCTCCTTGGTGATGTGCACGAAAACGTCCTTCACCGCATCGGCCGGCTTGTGGCGGTCGATCGGCGGGTTGACGATGGCGTGGTTCATGAAGAGCACACTTTCCTGCGCGCGTTTATGCCAGGAAAGTGCATTGTCCTTGAACGGCCCGTACCAGTCGGCATTGGCGCCGAGCGTGTTCATCAGCGCGGCCTTGTAGTCCGCGGTGCGACCCATCCAGCCATAGGACATGCGCGCCCAGTCGGCGATGGCGCCCTGCTGTGCGACAAGATCGGCGGCGGAATGGGCGACGCGGAAATATTTGTGCGTGTAGCCGCCGGAACCGGTGTCGGTGGGAGACGTCAGCCGTTCCTGACGCTTCTGATCGTGCAGCGCATCGTACATGCGGGCGATGGAACGCGCCGAGTTGCGCATCGAGGGGTGGCTGGTGACGTCGGCGATGCGCTCGCCGTTGATATAGACCTCGCGTCCGTCCCTGAGGCTGGCGAGATATTCGGCGCCGGTGAACGGCCGGGTCTTGTCGCTACGATGGTCTTCCGCACGCATGGTGATCCTCCTCAAAATCCTGACAAATGCTAGGTCGGGGAGGCGGGCATGGCCATGGACAAACCGGGCAATTCGCTGGTACTTTTTCCGGCATGAAGGACCGCAGCGACGTCCCCACCTTCTTTGTCTATGGCGAGCCGAGCCGCGCGCTCGACGTCGGCTTCCTGCATGTCGAAACCGTCATGGAGCGAAAAAGCCTGCATTTCGGCCGCGTCGCGCCGCACAAACATCCATTTATGGGGCAGGTCACCTATTGGTTCGCCGGGGGAGGGCGTTATCAGGTCGAAGATCGCACTTGGAATTTTTCCGCTCCGGCGATCAGCTTCGTGCCGAGCAATGTGGTGCATGGATTCGATGTCGGCGAACAGTCGGATGCCATTGTCGTTTCGATTTCGGACGACCTGCTGCGGGCCATTGGGCCGCAGGTCGATCTTGCGCTCGACGCACCGGTGCTCATTGCCGGTGAGGCGGGCGCTCCGGGCTGGAGCCGGATCGGCGCGCTGCTCGACATGGTGATGGAGGAATATCGCGGCGGCGCCGCAGCAAGTGAGCGGATGCTGGCAAGCCTCGTCGGCGCCGTGCTGTCGCTGATGGCCCGGCTTGGCGGCAATGTCGGCTTTGAGGCGGCATCGCCTGTGGTGGCGCTGGGGCTGGACCTGCGCCGGGCGATCGACCGCCATTACCGCGAGGACTGGCCGGTCGGACGCTATGTCGAGCGGCTGGCGACGACGCCGCACCTGCTCGACAAGGCGGCGCGCACTGTCTTCGGCCAGACGGTGAAGGAGATGGTACTGGAGCGGCGCCTGCTGGAGGCCAAGCGCCTGTTGCGCTTCACCATCCGCCCGATGGAGGATATCGGCCGGGAGATCGGCTTCGAGGACCCGGCCTATTTTTCCCGCTTCTTCCGCAAGCGCATGGGCCTTTCGCCAACGGACTGGCGCCGGCAGAACTCGGAAGCTGCCGGCGCCGGCTGATCAGGCATCCTGCCAGTCGACGGCGAGTTCCTCGCGGAAGGCGAAGCGGACGAGATGGCGGATGACCACGTCCTTCAGCTGCTCCATGTCGTCCGCGCTCGGTGCGGTGAGATCGATGTGCAGCGCGCTGCCGACCGCCTTCAGCCGGCAATCGCCGACCGAAAAGGAAATCTCTCCGGCCTGTTCATCGAAGGTCACCGGCCGCTTGTGGGCAAAGTGCTTGCAGAGCTGCTGCAGGTAGCGGCTGGCATGTTCAGTCGGAATGGCGGTTTTGCTGGCCGTCGTCATCAGCTCTTCTCCACGGTTTTTGCGGCAAGATCGAGCGCGGCGGCAATGGCTTCGGCTGCCTCTTCGCTCAGGTCACCGCCACGCAGGCGCAGCCGCATGGCGAGTTTCAGGTTTTCCATGGCGCGCACGACGGGTGCCGGTACGCCTTCGCGACCTCCCGGTCCCTTGCCGGCGCGGGCCATGAGTTCGTCGATCGCGGCGCGGTTGGCGGAGAGAAAGGCTTTCCCCTCCGGCGTGATGCTGTAGCGCTTGCGCCCGCCTTCCGCCGGTTCGATCACGGCATAGCCCATGTCGTCGAGCCAGGAGAGCGTCGGGTAGATGACGCCCGGGCTTGGGGTGTAGCTGCCGCCGAAGCGGTCTTCGACGGTCTTGATCAGCTCATAGCCGTGGCTCGGCGCATCCGCGATGATGGCAAGCAGCAGCAGGCGCAGTTCGCCATAGTCGAACAGGCGCCCGCCATGGCGGCCGCCTCGGCCAGGGCCATGGTGCCGGCCGCGATGGTGGGAACCCGAGTGATCGTCGGGCGGTGAAAAATGGCGGTGAGGGCCGCATCCCATTCTGTGTCTCATATTGCCGATATAAATCTCGATATATCGAAAATCAAGATATATCGAGATTTATATCTTTAAAAAGATTTCGGCAGTCGTTATCGTCGTATCTTAAAGAATATAGCGATGGAGATTTGCATGGTCCGGCTAAACGAAATTCGTCAAAACGAGGTCGTGGTCACACCACCAGCCGCCGTGGATGCGGAACTCGTCTTCATCGGCCGGATTTCGACGCCATGGACCTCGCGCATGGAAACGCCGCGGCAGGGGCGTCATGACGGGCCGGTTTGCACGATCGAGATTTTCGAGCCCTGGGTGCAGGCCCTTGCGGGTGTCGAGCGCTTCGAGCGGCTGGAGGTGCTCTATTGGTTGCACCAGTCGCGCCGCGACCTCGTGCTGCAAAGTCCGGCCTCGAATGGCGAGGTGCACGGCACCTTTTCGCTCCGCTCGCCCGTCAGGCCCAATCCGATCGGCACGTCGATCGTCGCCTTGGAGAAGATCGAGGGAAATCGTCTCTTCGTGCGTGGCCTCGATTGCCTCGACGGCACGCCGCTCATCGACCTCAAGCCCGACCGCACACTTTTCAAGCCGATCGCACCGCCGCAGAAGGGCGATTACGAGACCGGCCAGGTGCATATGTGCAAGAAGATCGACGACTAATCGTCGATGGCGACCATAACGTCCGACGCCTTGATCACCGCATAGGCTTCCTGCCCGGCGGCAAGGCCTAAATCGTTCACCGCATCGTTGGTGATCGCCGCGGTGATGATCGAGCCGCCGACATCGATACGGACATGGGCGGTCGTTGCGCCGAGAACGACTTCGACGATCTTGCCCTTGAGGCGGTTGCGTGCGCTGATCTTCATCTTGTTTCTCCTATGCCTGCAGGGAGAACTAGGGGGGTGGCGCGGGATTGGAAGGGTGAGACTCAATCAGATCGGCAATTCGTATTTGAATGGATCATTCTTATGTGGCAGTCTTTGCCATTCTTGGAGGAGGCCCGGATGATCATCGATACACACCTGCATCTCATCTACCGGGATCGGCTCTCCTATCCGTGGCTCGCCAGCGTGCCGCCGCTCGATGCCGATTTCACGCAAGAAATCTATGCGCGCGAAGCGCGCAGGGTCGGCATCGTCGCCGCTTTGCATATGGAAGTCGATGTCGCGGAGAGCGATATTCCGCGGGAAACAGAGATGGTCGAAGCGCTCGCGCGGGAGGAAGGCAGTCTGCTCGTCGGCGCCATCGCCGCCTGCCGGCCGGAGGTGCAGGATTTCCCGGCCTATCTGGAAACGGTGCTTGCCAATCCCTTCGTGCGCGGCTTCCGCCGTGTGCTGCACGTCGTGCCGGATGATGTTTCCGAGGGCGTGCTGTTTCGGGAAAACATCAAGCGACTGGCGGGAACCGGGCTCAATTTCGATCTCTGCGTCTTGCCGCACCAGATCGAAAAGGCGATCGCCTTGGCCGACCTCGCCCCCGATGTCTCCTTCGTGCTCGACCATTGCGGCGTGCCGGACATCAAGGGCGGTGGTTTTGACGTGTGGAAGGGACCGGTCGCGGAGATTGCGCGCCGGCCGAACGTGACGGTAAAACTTTCCGGCATTCCGGCCTATGGCGCGGAAAACTGGACGCTAGAGGATCTCAAACCCTATTTTACCCATGTTGCGGACAGTTTCGGCTTCGACCGCATGGTCTGGGGCAGCGACTGGCCGGTCTGCACGCTCGGCGGCGGGCTCTCCACCTGGATCGGCGCGACGCAGGCGCTGCTCTCCGGCGTCAGCCTGGAGGATAAGGCGCGCGTTTTCGCGGACAATGCCAAACGCCTCTGGAAGCTTTGATCAGCGCCAGCGCGCGGTACGCTCGATCCATTCGCGTGTGCGCGCCTCCGGGTCGGCATTGAGCGTAATGTCGGTCACCACGGCCGCACTGTCGGCACCGTTTTCGAAAACGGCGGAGAGGCGACCCGGGTTAAGGCCGCCGATGGCGACGAGCGGAAGAGGGGCGATGCGTGTTTTCCAGTCCCTGAGCCGTTCGACGCCCTGCGGTGCCCATTTCATCTTTTTCAGGATCGTCGGCCAGACCGGCCCCAACGCCACATAATCGGGTTTTTCCGCCAGCGCGATTTCGAGTTCGGCCTCGTCATGGGTGGAAAGGCCGAGCTTCATGCCGGCGGCGCGGATGGCGGCGAGATCGGCTGTAACCAGATCCTCCTGGCCGAGATGCACGAAATCGCAGCCTTCCTCGATGGCGACCCGCCAATAGTCGTTGATGATCAGCTGGCAGCCGTGTTCGGCGCAGATCGTTTTTGCGCGCCGGATTTCCGCGCGCAGCCGGTCCTCCGGCAAATCCTTCATGCGCAGCTGCACGAGTTTCACGCCGACCGGCACGAGGCGCTCGATCCAGTCGGCGCTGTCGACGATGAGGTAGAACGGGTCGAGCTTCATGAGAAGACGGCCTTTCCGATGACGGGGGTGGAGGGAACGGCCATGTCGCGCGGCTCGAGCGGGACGGCAGCGTGGGCGAGGTGGCCGGCCGCGATGGCAAGCGCGAAGGCTTCGGCCATGGCGGCCGGATCGCCGGCGCCGGCGACGGCGGTGTTGAGGAGCACGGCGTCGTAGCCGAGTTCCATGACCTGGGCGGCGTGCGAGGGGCGGCCGATGCCGGCATCGACGATCAGCGGCACATCCGGAAAGTGTGCACGGAACGTGCGCAGCGCCATCGGATTGACCGGCCCCATGGCCGAGCCGATCGGCGCGCACCAGGGCATGAGCACCCGGCAGCCGGCTTCCAGCAGCTTTTCTGCCACGACGAGATCGTCGGTCGTGTAGGGAAAGACCTGAAAACCCTCACCACTCAGGATGCGGGCCGCCTCGATGAGGCCGAAGACATCGGGCTGCAGCGTATCGTGATGGCCGATCACCTCCAGCTTGATCCAGTCGGTGCGGAAAACCTCCCGCGCCATCTTCGCCGTCAGCACAGCCTCCTGCACGCTGTGGCAGCCGGCGGTATTGGGCAGGACGCGCACGCCGAGCTCACGGATCAGCTCGAAGAAGGCGCCACTCGCCTTGCCGCCGGACGTCTCCCGGCGCAGCGATACGGTGACGATTTCCGTTTTGGAGCGCCGCACCGACTCGGCCAGAATGGCGGGGGAAGGATAACGCGCGGTGCCGAGCAGCAGGCGGGATTGAACCTCGATATCATAAAGCTTCAACACATCAGCCTCCCTGCATGGGTGACAGGATTTCGATGCGGTCACGGTCTCCAAGCGTGAAGCCGGCGCGATCCTCGTGGTGCACCAGCTCACCGTTCACCGCCGTCGCCAGCCATTCGCCCTCGTAGTCGAGGGTGGAGAGCAGGTCGGCGAGTGTGGCGGCCGCAACCTGCTGTTCCTCGCCATTGATGATGAAGGTCATGATGCCCGCCTTTCCGGTTGTCTCTGTTCTGCCAGAAGCCGCCGTGCGACCTCGCCCGCCATGGCAGGGGCGAGCAGAAAGCCGTGCCGGTAGAAGCCATTGACGTGGAGAGTGTCGCCGTCTTCCGTCACACGGGGCAGGTTGTCGGGGTAGGCAGGACGCACGCCTGCGCCTGTTTCCACAAGCCGCGCTTCCCCGAAGGCGGGGTGGAGCGCGTATGTGGCATTGAGCAACTCCATCAGCGAACGGGCGGTGATGGGGCCGGTATCCTCACTTTCGATCATGGTCGCGCCGACCATAAAGCGGCCCTTGTCGCGCGGCACGATGTAGATCGGATGGCGTGGATGCAGTAGGCGGACGGGGCGGGAGAGGGTTATCTCGTCGCTTTCGAGCGACAGCATTTCTCCGCGCACGCCCCGAAGGTTCGGAAGGCGGCCGATCCGGGCAGCACCCGTGCAGTCGATCACCCGATCGTAGCGGGCTGGCTCGCCGGCTGCGCCGAAGAGGAAACGCATGCGCGCCTCTTCAAGGCCTGCGGTCAACGCGGAAAGCGCCTTGCGAGGATCGAGATGCGCCTCCTGCCGGAAGAACAGCGCCTTGCGGAAACGGCCGGCGAGATCCGGCTCGAGAGCCGAGATCCCTGCATCGTCCAGCCATTCCCAGCCGCTGGTGCGGCCGGCAAAACGGTCGAGTTCGCCGGCATCGCGGCCGCCAGCGACGACCAGGGTGCCGCGACGGTACACATGGCCGGGCAGGGCGGCCTCCCACCAGTCGGCGGCCATGCGTCCGAGCGTCAGCACTGGCTCCTCGGCGCTTTCCCGCTCGCACCACGGTGCCAGCATGCCGCCGGCAAAGCCGGAGGCGCCGGTGCCGACTTTTCCGGCGCGCTCTGCAATCGTGACGTCGAAGCCGTGGCGATAGAGCTGCCAGGCGACCGTCAGGCCGGCAACGCCGGCCCCCTTGACGAGAACGCGCATGGTCATTCTCCGGCCGGCGTTTGACCGAGCGGCATGTAGAGGTCGCCGCCCTCGCGGAACTTTGCGGCCATTGCCTCCAGCCCCTCCTTCTGCGCTTCGGCGCGGATATCGTGCGAGATGCGCATGGAGCAGAATTTCGGGCCGCACATGGAGCAGAAATGCGCCACCTTGTGCGCTTCCTTCGGCAACGTCTCGTCGTGGAAGGAGCGCGCCGTTTCCGGGTCGAGCGAGAGGTTGAACTGGTCCTCCCAGCGGAACTCGAAACGGGCGCGCGACAATGCGTCGTCGCGTAGTTTTGCCGCCGGATGGCCCTTGGCGAGATCGGCGGCATGCGCCGCGATCTTGTAGGTAATGACGCCGACCTTCACGTCGTTGCGATCCGGCAGGCCGAGATGTTCTTTCGGCGTGACGTAGCAGAGCATGGCGGTGCCGAACCAGCCGATCATCGCCGCACCGATGCCCGATGTGATGTGGTCGTAGCCGGGAGCGATGTCGGTCGTCAGCGGCCCAAGCGTGTAGAACGGGGCCTCGCCGCAGACTTGCAGCTGCTTGTCCATGTTCTCCTTGATCTTGTGCATCGGCACATGGCCGGGGCCTTCGATCATGACCTGGCAGTCCTTCGCCCAGGCGATCTTTGTCAGCTCGCCGAGCGTCTCAAGTTCGGCAAACTGTGCCGCATCGTTTGCGTCGGCAATCGAGCCGGGGCGCAGGCCATCGCCGAGCGAGAAGGTGACATCATAGGCGCGGCAGATGTCACAGATTTCCTCGAAATGCTCGTAGAGGAAGCTTTCGCGATGGTGATGGAGACACCACTTCGCCATGATCGAGCCGCCGCGCGAGACGATGCCGGTAACGCGATTGACGGTGAGCGGGATGTAGGGAAGGCGCACGCCGGCGTGGATGGTGAAATAGTCGACGCCCTGCTCGGCCTGTTCGATCAACGTGTCGCGGTAGACTTCCCAGGTCAGGTCCTCGGCAATGCCATTGACCTTTTCCAGCGCCTGGTAGAGCGGCACCGTGCCGATCGGAACGGGCGAATTGCGGATGATCCATTCGCGGATATTGTGGATGTTGCGGCCGGTGGAGAGATCCATGACGGTATCCGCACCCCAGCGGATCGCCCAGACCATCTTTTCGACCTCCTCCGCCATGGAAGAAGTGACGGCGGAATTGCCGATATTGGCGTTGATCTTCACCAGAAAATTCCGGCCGATGATCATCGGCTCGGCTTCCGGATGGTTGATATTGGCGGGGATGACGGCGCGGCCGCTCGCGACTTCCTGGCGAACGAATTCCGGCGTGACGAAATCCGGAATGTGTGCGCCAAAACTCTCGCCGTCGCGGGCAAGCGCCTCCTTTGCCGCCTTGCGGCCGAGGTTTTCGCGGATGGCGATGAATTCCATTTCCGGCGTGATGATGCCGGCGCGGGCATAGGCAAGCTGGGTCACCGCCTTGCCGTCCGTCGCCCGGCGGGGATGGTTGCGGACGGGGAATTCCGGCGTCAGGCGTTCGCCGGTGGCAAAACCGTTGTCTTCCGGGCGGATGTGGCGGCCCTCATAGCCCACAGTGTCGCCGCGGGCTGAAACCCACGTTTCGCGTAGCCGCGGCAAGCCGCCTTCGATTGCGACGACATGGCTGAGGTCGGTGTAGGGGCCGGAGGCATCGTAGACCACGACCGGCGGCTCGCCGGAGGTCGGGTGCAGGGAAATCTCGCGCATCGGCACGCGGATATGCGGGTGCTGTTCGCCGGCGATGTGGATCTTGCGCGAGGCGGGCAGGGCGCCGGTGGTGACGGTGGGGGTAAGCTTTTGGGCGGCAATATTCATCGTGAGGCTCCAAGTTTTCGTTTGGAGACCCAGTCCTAGAGCCGGAATGATGGAAAGACGCCGACACGGAATCCGGACGTCGGACCACCTGTCAAAACAGCGCTTGCACCGTCCCTACGCCAGTATGAACTGGATCAGGTTCAACGGGTCACTGCGCTGCGAAAGCTAGCAGAATCTCAGCCCCTTGTCGGGACCCCCCTGGTGAATGCCTTAAGCAAAGACGCTACGGGGCGATTTGTCAACACGGTAAAATATGTAAGTTTTTTCTTACGTTTTGTTGCGGTGCGCACAAACAGAAACGGCGGGGTTTTGCCCCGCCGTTTCCTTTGAAATCAGTGCGAAAACTATTCGCGTTCGCCGGTGAAATTCAGCAGCAACTGGAAGATGTTGACGAAGTTCAGGTAGAGCGAAAGCGCACCGAACACGGCCATTTTCTGCTGCGATTCCTGGTCGATGTTTTCGGCATATTGCGACTTGATGTTCTGGGTGTCCCAGGCGGTGAGGCCGACGAACACGAGGATGCCGATCACGGAAATCGCGAATTGCAGGGCGCTCGAACCGAGGAAGATGTTGACGATCGAGGCGATGACGACGCCGATCAGGCCCATGATCAGGAACGAGCCGAACTTCGACAGGTCACGCTTCGTCACGTAGCCGTAGAGGCTCGTCGTGCCGAACATCGTGGCTGCAATGAAGAAGGTGCGCGCGATGCTCGTGCCGGTGAAGACGAGGAACACCGAGGCGAGCGACAGGCCCATGACGGCGCAGAAGGCCCAGAACATCATCTGTGCCGTGCTGGCCGACATGGTCTGGATCTTGAACGAGAAGAAGAAGACGAAGGCGAGCGGCGCCAGCATCACCACCCACTTCAGCGGCGACGAGAAGATCGGCACGTAAAGCGCCGGCGTCGAGCCGACGATGAAGGCGACGAGGCCGGTGATGACCAGGCCTGCGCCCATGTAGTTGTAGACGCGCAGCATGTGCTTGCGCAGGCCCTCGTCGAAGAGGGCGGCCGACTGCGCCTGTGCGCCGTAGCCAAATCGCTGTTGTACGGGTTCCATCATGGGTCTCCTTCGGTGGAACGGTTGATCAGTAAAGCGTGCGCGAGAGATCCCGCGCGGTTTCCGCCAGGTCGTCGGCCTTCCGGCTTTCCGACACCAGCGCATAAGCGACCTCGCCGATCTGCCAGTAGGCGGCCCGGGCATTGTCGGCGTGGAAGAGCAGGACGTGCTGCACGGCAAAGGAGCCGGGGCGCACGGCGAAAAGCGACAGGCGTTCGCCCTTGCGGGGTTCAAGCACCAGTTCGACGCTCGGGCCGTAGGCGGATGGGAAGACCTGGGTATCGACCACGGTCCAGCCTTTCGGCAGGTTCGGCAGCACGATGGCTGTCGCCGAGCGAATCTCGGCCGGATCGAAAATTTCGATTTCGGGCTGCGAAGCCATGGAGTCGCGCAGCAGCGTCGTCTTGTGCGCCCTGACGGCCTCTTCGACAAAGGCCGGCGGTGGCGTGGAGGCAATGACTTCCGTTGCGCCGAACGGCCCGAGCGTCGCATGCGCGATCCAGCCGGCGGCAACAAAAAGCGCGATGGTGGCGGCGCGGCGGAAGACCGAGAAGATGCGACGGCGCGACAGCGCGCGCTCAAGCAGGCGCGCGGCTTCGCGCGTTGCCTGCCGGGTCACCGTGCGGTGGTCGGCGAGCGCCAGGCGCAGTTCGTCGCGCACGCGAAGATCCTTCATGGTCTGGGCGGCGATTTCCGGCCGTTCCGAAAGATAGGCCTCCACCTCGATACGTCGGCCGACGGTAAGCTGGTCGTCGACATAGGCGTTGAGATCGGATTCGAGGATGGGGTCATTGCTGGTCATCGCCAGTACCTCCGACGATTCTGAGATGCGTGACCGGCGCGGCGGCGCCGTTTTGTTCAAAGGCCCGCAGCCGCTGGCGGGCGCGGGCGACCCGCGACATCAGCGTGCCGACCGGAATGCCGAGCGTATCGGCTGCTTCCTGGTAGGAAAGCTCTTCGATGGCGACGAGGTGCAGGGCTTCGCGCTGCTCCTCCGGCAGGGTGAAGAAGGCGTTGCGCAACTGCGTGAGGCGCACCGAATGGTCCTGGTTTGCCGGCGAGGATGTTTCCGCCATCTCGGCAGCGGCGTCGTGGCGGCGCTTTTGCGAATGCCGCTGGCGCAAGCGGTCGATATGGGCATTGTGCAGGATCGACATAAGCCAGTTGCGCACATTCGCGCCGGTGCGGAAGGTGGACTGGCGCTCATAGGCCTTCACCAGCGCGTCATGCACGAGGTCTTCCGCGTCGTCCGGATTGCGGACGAGCGACAGCGCATAGCGCCGAAGCGCCGCAAGCTGTCCGATCACGTTGAAGCCGGGTGTCTTTCCGTTCATGTCCCAATATACGAGCGCTGCGTGGCTCTCATTCCATCGCCGACGAAAAAAATTCAGAGCCAGTGCAAAACGAGCGCGGCGAGCACGATATAGCGGCCGAATTTGGCGATGGAGACGACGAGCAGGAAACGCGGGAACGGTTCGCGCATGATGCCGGCCGCGACCGTCAACGGATCGCCGATGACGGGCAGCCAGCTCAGAAGCAGGCTCCACCAGCCATATCTGCGATACCACTGCCCTGCGCGATCGAGGTTTTTCGCACTGACGGGGAACCAGCGGGCATCGCGGAAGCGTTCCACGCTGCGGCCGAACAGCCAGTTGACGACGGAACCGAGCACATTGCCGATGCCGGCGACAAGGACCAGGATTACTGGCGAATGGCGGCCGGTGGCCAGCAATCCGGCGAGCACCGCCTCGGACTGGGCGGGCAGGATTGTCGCGGCGACGAATGCTGCAAGGAAGAGGCTGCCATAGGCTGCAAGAGCGCTCACCGCCTATGCAGACCGACGCGTCTTTAGCACCGCGCACACCAGGGGTGCCAGGGCATGGAGTGCCTTGTTGAGGATGATGGCCGTTGAACCGAACATGCCGTTCTCCGTTCCAGACGCCGGGATGGCCGTCTTGCGGCTCCTGCGTAACGGTTCCCGGCTGCCGGGAAAAGACCGGATTGCCATTTCCAGCGCGCGGGCTGGATGGACGGCGTGTCAGGCTATGGATCTCGAAGATCGGCGGCGGCCCGCAGGTTCGGGCCGCGCGCACGATCAGCGCCGCGGAGGAGGGCGGCGGTTTGGCTTCGGCCGGCGGACCGGCCGATCTCTTTTGTTCAGCAGAGTGCCGAACGATTCATCAGCATGATGTCACTGGATGTCAGCATCATGCGGGATGGTTCGTCGATCTGGTCCAGCACCGCTCTCAGCGCCTTGTCCAGGCAGAATTCAACGACTTCGGCATCCAGCGACTTGGCCGATTCCAGCGCAAACGCGACGAGACGCGCCAGCGCCAGCAGTTCCGTACCGCGGTCTTCCATTTCAATGGTGTCGATGTTCATGTCCGTGCCCCCGGAGCAACGCTCACTCTGTACCCCTGACAGCGAGTATAGGCGTGACTCTCGGGCTCTGCGCGTGACTTGAGCGTGACACACGCGGAATGGGAAATTGCACGTTCTATTGCTTTTCCGGTTGATCGGCGACAGACCGCCAAAGCGTGGTTGCCCTGAATGACCAGTCTCCGCGTTTTGCAGGGGTTTGAGGGGAAAAATCCACCATCGCACGGACAAGGGCGAGCGCGTCCGCGCGCTTCTGGTTCACGGTCGCTGCATGGAGAAGTTGTAGGATCTGAGCGCGATCTTCTGCCCTTCCAGCGGCCTTGATGATCGCAGGCCAGGTCCGGTTCTTGTAAAAGAGTGCCGCGGCAACATCACGAAAAGTTGATATGATAGACTTATCAAGACCCTCCAGCCGATCCAGCGTGGCGTCGACATTGACGAGCGGAAGGGAAAGTGCGGGATAACCCAGCTCGGCGGGGCCGTGCAGAAGGGCGACATCCGCATCGTCGACCCGGCGGCCTGCGGCGTAATCCTCATAGATGCGCCCGACGCCGATCATGCCGAAGGCATCGCATTCGGCCGCGCGCAAAGCCCCCATGCTGGCGGCGCCATAGACCGCCACGCCCTGATCGAGCGCGTGGAGGATTTCCTTGTGCCAGACGGGAGCCACATGCTCGAAATTGCCGTCGACGATGCCGATCGCTGTTGCGCCGTCTCTCACCGCGCGCAAGACGTCACCATGCGCGGCGGGAGGGAGGGCATGGATTGCATCGCCGCAGAATGCGGCGGCGTCGGGAAGGCTGGGACCGACGAAGAGAATTTTCATGGGGTGCCGAACAACATGCGGGACAAAGCGCGGGACCCAAGGGCGTGCCGGCGCGCGCCTTCCGGATTTTCCAGAGCAGGCGCGACAACCTTGACCACGGAAATGGGAAGCGAAGCGTCGCCGAGGGGCACGGCGACGATTTGTGAAATGCCGGATGCCGTGAGCCGCTCCAGGCAATAGGCCAGGAGGGCTGCGGCGTCGCCCTGCGGTGCAGTGTAGGTCTTTGCCGGGCTGGGCGATGATTCGAACAGGGCAAGCGTCTCTGCCGCCAGGGGGCGAACAAAAGTTTCCGCAAAAAGATCGTCCCGTGCGCCGCTGATATAGGTCAGGCGCGACTGGGCGACTTCGGTGAGCGCCCGGATGATGGCCCGCCCGGCGACAGGATGCGTGCCATAGCCGATCGTCGCGTCGTGGAAGAGCGGCTGTTTCTTTTCGAGAAGGCCGGTGTCGCCCAGCATGGCGGCATAGGTCGGGATGGCAATGTCGCTGGTAATATCGAAAAGACGCAGATCCAGTCCGGCATGACCGAAACGGGTGACCAGCGCATCGACGACCGGGTCGGCGAAGGCCGTCGGGTCGATGGCGGTTGCGAGCCGCCTTGCTCGAGGCAGCAGGCGCCAGAGGCGGTCGGCATCCCGCTCGATACGTTCAAGCAGGCCGTGCAGAATGGCTTCGGTCTCGCTGTTGCCTGAAGCGAGGCCGTCGGAGGATTGCCAGAAGCGTGGCGCAGTATCGGTCCTGTCGAGACACACGGCTTCGCGTGGCACCCAGACACGTTTGCCCGTCACGATATCATGGCCGGCAAACCATTCGAGCGTTTCGTCTTCCGTCAAGAATGCCCGGTTGGCGGCAACAAAGATGTCGAGCGGCAGGCAGGCGTCGCCGGCCGTGGCGAAGTCGCGGCGCGAGGCGTGGCGAACAGGCACGAGAGGCTCACCCGCAATGGCACGCTCCAGCGCCTCCATGGCGGCGGAAACCCGTGCGTCGATATCGGTGATGCCCTTGCCCTGGTTGATGACGATCGAACGGGCATTGGGGCTGACGGCGTTCCAGACCGGAATACCGACCCGGTCGAGCCCCGTCAGGCGGGAAAGGCGTGTGACGCCGAACCGAGGCAAGAGCGCCTCGATCCGGCTCCAGGTCTGTTCTGGACTGCAGATGCGGTCCGAGTAGGTCGTCACAGAGCGATCCGTTGGTCGCTCAATTGTCCATGAAACCGCCGGACGCGTCCATGAAGCCGCCCGAGACATCCATGAAACCGCCGGAAACGGCATCGGCCGAGGAGGCAAGTGCCGCGAGGTTGACGCCCTTGGTGATCGTAGCGCCAGCCTTGCGCAGGTCGTCGGCGGCCTTCAGCGCGCCAGTCGTCGGTGCGCCGATCTGCGTGATCGTGCCGGCGTCGAGATCGGCGAGCCACAGGCCATCGTCACCCTGCACACCCAAAACCACGAGTCTTGTCATATCAGTCCCTCTCCGTTGTTACGCCGTGCTTCTCAGAAGCCGGCTTTCTTCAAGCCATCATAATAGTGCTTGCGCTGCCACTCTTCCTTGAACGGCACGATTGCCATCCAGGAGTCGAGATCGAAATTCGGGTGGATGTCGTAGGTGCGGCGGATGAACTGCCGCGCCTTCTTCATATCGCCGAGCATGCTCCAGCTTGCGGCCGAAAGACGGTCGGCAGGCGCACGGTCCTTCATGCGGGCGATATAGTCGAGCGCCTGCTGGTAATGGCCGAGCGAGTAGCTGGCGCCGGCGGCGGTCCAGAAATATTCGTCCGGCGGCAGCGGATTGAGTTCGATCGCATGCTTGATCTTCTCGAGGCCGACATCCGGTCGCGACGCCTGAACCAGCGTATCGGCGTAGCTCGCGATCACATTGGCATAGTGCGGGCTCAGCGCTTCGGCACGGTCGAGATAGGCGGCGCTTTCATCGAACTGGCGGGCATAGAGCTTGACGACGCCGAGTTCGCGGTAGCCAGAGGGCAGGCGCTCGTCGGCGCGGATGGCTTGCTCGGCGTGAAGTTCTGCCTGCCTAAGCAGATCCTGGTCGCCGCGCGCCGTCACCAGCCATTCGAGGAAATAGCTGCGGGCGAGCCCGCCGATTGCCGGGGCGAAGCCGCTACTCGCCTGCAGGGCCTCGCGAAAGCTCTTGCGGGCGCGACGGATGTCGCGCAGGTCGAGGTTCTTGAGCTGACCCTGCCCGACAAGGAAGCTGCGATAGGCGTCGGCGTCGCGTTCATAGTCGCTGCGCACGAGTTCGTTGCGTTCGACTTCCGTGGCGATCGCGCCGGCGATCTGGTGGGCAATCATCTGCCGCGAGCGGGCGAGCCCTTCCGCCGAGAGCGGGAAGCGGTCCGCCCAGATGACCTCGTCGCTGCCGAAGAAGATCAACTGGGCAAAAAGCGTATGGCGGTCGCCTTCATCGCGCAGCCTCGTTTCGAGGATGTAGCTGATCTTGTGTCGCTCGTAGGTGACGGCTCGGTCGGCCTGCAGCGAGATCTGCGCGGCGGTATGCGGCGCGATGATCGAGATGGAGCGCAATGCGCAGAGGCCGATCGTCACGTCCTCGATCAGCGCTTCGGAAAAGCGCGCGGCAGTTCTGGCGGCGAGCGTCGTCACCGGCGGCAACAGCACAACGCGCGGCGGGTTCTGCCGCGGCAGCGCGATGTCGACGTCCTCTGGTGTCAGCACTCTGGCGGGCTGCCGGAAGGTCATGAGGCTGGTAGAAACCGCCTGCCGGCCCGTCAGCACGGCGCGGACGTCCTCGTCATCGGGATTGCCTTCGAGCAGGCGCAGGGCGGCCGCTGAGCGCGCGTGCCGCGTCGTCCCCTCAGACGCCTTGCCGTCGAGCAGGGCGCCACGCAGGAGGGCGGCGTGGGCGGTTCTTTGCAGGGCAATCCAGCTTGTAAGTGCCCGGTTGCCAGGCTTGACGTATTTGAGAAAGTCGTCGGTCAAAAGGCTCGCAAGCAGGTTCAGGCTTGAGCCGTTGCGGACCTGCTCGACATCACTTGTGATCGGCTCCGGTCCGAGCGCGATCGTCGTGTCGGTGAAAGCGAGGTAGGTCCGGCCGAGCTCTCTCTGGCGCTTCTGCGCCCGGGAAACGGTCTGCCGCAGGTTGGCGAAGGCCGCCGAACCGTTGGCGTCTTCCCAGAAGAGGCCTGCTGCATCAGACCGCGGCATTTCGCTTATGCCGCGTGTCTGGAGATAGCAGAGGATCAGAAGCGCCTTTTCGGGAAAGGCGATTTCGTTACCGCCCTCGTCGAGCAGGCGCAGATGGCCAAGCGTCTGCAGCCGTGCTGACATTTGGGGTCAGGCTCGCAGTTCCGGTGCGTTTTCCGCGCGCTCGGCGGCCTGTTCGGCACTTGCCTTGGAAAGCGCGGTCGCGAGCGCTATGATCGACTTGCGTACGCCCGTATCTCCGATTTTCAGGAACGCGCGGTTGAGATCCAGGCCCTCCTTGGAGGAAACGAACGTGGACACGTCGCCGGTCTCGTGCGCGACACCTGCCGTCGGTATGGCGTTTTCGTCATCCTGGAAGAAGAAGCTCGGCGGCACGCGGAAAACATCCGCGATTGCCTGGAGACGGCTGGCGCTGATGCGGTTGGTGCCCTTCTCGTATTTCTGTACCTGCTGGAAGGTCACGCCCAGCCGGTCGGCAAGCGCCTCCTGACTCATGCCGACCATCAGCCTGCGCAGGCGCACGCGCGATCCGACAAAAATGTCGATGGGGTTCGGTGTTTTCTTGATCATGAGATTTCTCCCCTATGGGACATGCCGGGGCATGGCGAGGTATGGATATCTCCTCATTCTGCTTGAATCGTCCGCGCGATGCAACTGCCGCGACTAGGAATTTAGCACCTCACGTAACGGAAGTGTCGCATTTAGATATCGTAGCTGTGCGGTGCGCTGAGCGAGGCGATGAATTTTTTCGTGCGGTCCCGTTCGGGTGTCGAGAAGAGGGCACGCGGCGGCCCTTGCTCGACGATCACGCCGCCATCGAGGAAGACGACGGTATCGGCGACGCGGGAGGCAAGGCGCAGGTCATGCGTCGCCATCACCATTGTCGTGCCCTCGCGGGCAAGCCGGCTCAGCACCTCGACGACTTCCTCTGCAAGCTCCGGATCGAGCGCCGATGTCGGCTCGTCGCAGAGCAGCACGCGCGGGGAGGGGGCGAGCGCACGGGCGATTGCGACACGTTGCTGCTGGCCGCCGGAAAGCGTTGCCGGCCAGGCATCGGCCTTGTGCGCCATGCCGACCTTTTCGAGCAGTTCGAGCGCGCGTGCGCGGGCCTTGTCCGCCGGCCATTTCAGCACGGTGACCAGGCCTTCCATCACATTGGCGATGGCCGTCTGGTGCGGAAAAAGCTGGAAATTCTGGAAGACCATGCCGGTCTGGCGGCGCAGCTTCTGGATGGCCGGCCAGCCGACCTTGCGGCCGGGGGCGAAGTCGATTTTTTCCTCGCCAAGCCTGATGGAGCCGGAGGTCGGCGTCTCGAGCAGGTTGATGCAGCGCAGCAGCGTGCTCTTGCCGCCGCCGGAAGGGCCGACGAGCGCCGTCACAGTGCCTTCCGCCATGGTCAGGCTGATGTCGCGCAGCACGTGGTTGTCGCCGAAGCGTTTTTCTATGTGGCTGAGCTCGATCATGTGCGGGCCTCCAGGAAGCCGCCATAGCGGGCGAAACGCTTTTCGAGCCGGACCTGCAGGGCAGAAAGCACGGAACTGAGCGCCAGATAGATCAGCGCCGCCTCGATATACAGGATCAACGGCTCGTAGGTGGTGGCGACGATGCGCTGCGCCGTCTGGAACAGTTCCGGCACGGTGACGGCGGCGGCGAGCGAGGTGTCCTTCACCAGCGAGATGAACGTGTTGGAGAGTGGAGGCACGGCCACGCGGCTCGCCTGCGGCAGGATGGTGCGGCGCATCGCCTGCGACCAACTCATGCCGATCGAGTAGGCCGCCTCCCACTGGCCGCGCGGCACCGAGGCGATGACGGCACGGATGATTTCCGACGTGTAGGCGCCGACATTCAGCGTGAAGCCGATGAGGGCGGCGGGGAAGGCATCAAGCAGGATGCCGAGGCTCGGCAGGCCGTAGAAGATGACGAAGAGCTGAACCAGCAGGGGCGTGCCGCGGATCACCCAGACGTAGAAGCGCGCAATAGCGACGAGCGGCCGCGGTCCGAACAGCCGCACGACGGCGGTGACGAGACCGAGCGCGAGCCCCAGCACGAAGGACAGCAGGGTGAGCGGAATGGTGAAAATGAGTGCCGCCCAAAGGAGGGGCACCAGCGAGTCCAGCATCAGTTGAAGCCACGGCGGCACGGAAAACCCTCCGGAAAAGCGGCTGGCCGGAGTGATCCCCGGCCAGGTTGCAAATCTATCTATATGCGAGGAACGGGCCGCCGCGAAGCGCTGCCTGGCCTAAGAATTACTTCGAGACGTCCTGTCCGAAATACTTGTCCGAGATCGCCTGGTAGGTGCCGTCGGCCTTGATCTCGGCAAGCGCCTTGTTGATCGCTTCCAGGAGTTCCGGCTCGCCCTTGCGGATGATGACGCCGGAATAGTCGGCATTTTCCTGTTCGGTGGCAATCTTCACGTTGGCGTCCGGCTTGTGCTTCTTGAAGTCGAGGAAGGACAGGCTGTCGTTGATCGTGGCGTCGGCGCGGCCGGTCAGCACGAGCTGGATCGACTGGTCGAAACCGTCGGTGCCGACGAGTTCGGCACCGGATGCTTCCGCGATCTTGCCGAAATTGCTGGTCAGCGACTGGGCGGATTTTTTGCCCTTGAGGTCGGCGAAACCCTTGATGCTGTCGTCATCGCCGCGAATGATCAGAACGGCCTTCGAGGCGATGTAGGGCTCGGAGAAATCGTATTTCTGCTTGCGCGCCTCGGTGATGCCGACCTGGTTGATCACGGCGTCGTAGCGATTGGCGTCGAGGCCGGCGATGAGGCCGTCCCACTTGCCTTCAAGAAACTCGGCCTTGACGCCAAGTTTCTTGGCGATCGCCTCGCCGATTTCGACGTCGAAGCCGACCAGCTTGCCGTCGGTGGCATGGAAGGTGAAGGGCGCGTAGGTGCCTTCGGTGCCGATCTTCAGTGCGCCAGCCGATTGTACGGCGGCGAGGTTTTCGCCGGCCAGGGCGGGGGCGAAAACCGCAACTTGAAGAGCGGCCGCGACGGCGAGGGTTTTCAACATGTTCATCTTGGAACTCCGTTTCTGGCGGTGAATTGAGTGCGCGATTTTTCGCAGAAATTCTTGCGAAACGATGGGCAGAAAACTGCGAATAATTTCGGCAAACGCAAATATTTTTCTCATTTCTTGCCGTCCATCGGACCTGCAGGCCGCTTTTTCCCTGATTTTTCAAGCTTTGCGGAGGTTTGCCGATCGCTGTGCATTTCCTGTTTTTAGGGTCTTGCCAAGTGCACAAACAGGGACAATTGATTGGGCACCCAAAAAAACAAAGGGGAAGGAAAACAAAAAATGGCAAACAAACTTATTGGCTTTCGTGCAGCACTTCTCGCCGGTGCGATCCTCTTGGGCGCAAGTCCGGCGCTCGCAGAAGCGGTGCTTCACCGCGGCAATGCCGGTGAGCCGCAGACGCTCGACCAGGCCCACACCTCCATCAATATCGAAGCGTTCATCCTGAAGGACCTCTACGAGGGCCTGACGATCTATGACACCGCCGGCAAGATCATTCCGGGTGCCGCCGAAAGCTGGACGGTTTCCGATGACGGCACGGTCTACACGTTCAAGCTGCGTGACAATGGAAAGTGGTCGGACGGTTCGCCGGTGACGGCTGAGGACTTCGTGTTCTCGCTCGCCCGCGTCGAGGATCCGAAGACGGCGGCAGGCTACGCCAACATCCTCTATCCGATCAAGAACGCCGAGAAGGTCAACAAGGGCGAACTCGGCACCGACCAGCTCGGCCTCAAGGCCGTCGACGCCAAGACGCTGGAAATCACGCTGGAGCGCCCGACGCCCTTCTTCCTTGAGCTGCTCGCGCACCAGACGGCACTGCCGGTCTCCAAGGCCAGCGTCGAAAAGAACGGTGCCGATTTCGTCAAGCCCGGCACGATGGTTTCCAACGGCGCTTTCAAGCTCGTCAGCCATGTGCCGAACGACAACCTCGTCGTTGAAAAGAACCCTGAATACTGGGATGCCGCTGCCGTCAAGCTCGACAAGGTGATCTTCTACCCGATCGACGACCAGGCTGCCTCCGTCCGCCGCTTCGAAGCGAAGGAAATGGACCTCGTCTACAACTTCTCGGCTGATCAGATCGACCGCCTGAAGAAGAGCTATGGCGAACAGGTCCGCGTCTCGCCGTCGCTGGCGACCTACTACTATGCCTTCGACACCCGCCAGGAGCCCTATAGCGATGTGCGCGTGCGCCAGGCGCTCTCCATGGCCGTCGACCGCGACTTCCTCGCAAAGGAAATCTACTCGGGCTCGCAGTTGCCGGCCTATTCGATGGTGCCTCCGGGCCTCCAGGGTTATGAGCCGGGCTTTGCCGATTTCGGCACGCTCTCGCAGCTCGACCGCGAGGACAAGGCGCTCGAACTGATGAAGGAAGCCGGTTTCGGCGAGGGCGGCAAGCCGCTGAAGATCGAGATCCGCTATAACACCAACCCGAACCACGAGCGCGTGGCGACGGCCATCGCCGACATGTGGAAGAACACGTTTGCCGCCGATGTCTCGCTGGTGAACCTCGATGTGTCCTCGCACTACGCCTACCTGCAGGAAGGCGGCGCGTTCAACGTGGCGCGCGCCGGCTGGCAGGCCGACTACGCGGATGCGGAGAACTTCCTGGCGCTCAGCGTCAGCACCAACAAGACCTTCAACTACGGGCATTTCACGAACGCAGACTTCGACGGGCTCATGAAGAAGTCCTACGACGAGCAGGATCCGGCGGCTCGCGCCAAGCTCATGCATGACGCAGAAGTCATCCTGATGAAGGAGCAGCCGGTCGCGCCGCTTCTGACCCAGGCCGATCTGTGGCTGGTTTCCGACAAGGTCAAGGGATGGGCGGACAACGTCAATAACGAACACCTGAGCCGCTTCCTCAGCGTTTCTGAATGATCCGCTGACGATGCGTGGCCTGAAAGGCCACGCATCGTTGCTCAGGAGTCTTGGCCATGTTTACTTTTGTTCTGCGGCGCCTCGCAAGCGCCGTGCCGACGCTATTCATCGTCGTCACAATTTCGTTCTTCCTCATGCGCTTTGCGCCCGGCGGACCGTTCAACCTCGAACGCCCCCTTCCGCCCGCCACGATGGAAAACCTGATGCGGGCCTACCAGCTCGATCAGCCGCTCTGGCGACAATATCTCACCTATATGGGCAACGCCGTCACCGGCGATTTCGGACCGAGCTACATCTACAAGGATAACAGCGTCGCCGAACTGATCGGCAAGGGGCTGCCCTATTCGATCGAGCTCGGCTTCTACGCGCTGCTGCTGGCGCTCGTCGGTGGTGTCATCATCGGGACGTTTGCGGCATTGCGCCAGAACAGCGCGCTCGACTTCATGGTCATGTCGGTCGCGACGATCGGCGTCACGGTGCCGAACTTCGTCGTCGGGCCGGTGCTGACGCTGATCTTCGCCATCGTGCTCGCCTGGCTGCCGGCCGGTGGCTGGGGAGACGGCTCGCTGCGCTTCCTCATCCTGCCAATGATTGCGCTCGCCCTGCCGCAGCTTGCCGTCTTCGCGCGACTTACCCGTGGTTCGATGATCGAGGCCTTGCGCACCGACCATATCCGCACCGCGCGGGCCTATGGCCTGCCGGCAAAATCGGTGGTCGTGGTGCATGCAATGCGCGGCGCGATGCTGCCGGTCGTCTCCTATCTCGCGCCCTGCGCCGCGGCACTTTTGACCGGCTCGGCGGTTGTCGAGACGATCTTCACCATTCCCGGTGTCGGCCGCTACTTCGTGCTCGGGGCGATCAACCGTGATTATACGGTCGTCATGGGCACGGTCGTGCTGATCGCCATCTTCGTCATCGTGTTCAATTTGGCTGTCGACATTCTCTATGGCCTGCTCGATCCGAGGGTTCGCCATGACTGATACCGTCGTACCCTCAGCGCCCGAAGTGCAGGGGCGCAGCCTCTTCCAACTCGCCGTCATGCGCTTCCGCCGCAATCGTCCCGCCATGGCGGGCTCCGTGATGCTGGTGCTGATTGCCTGCTTCGCATTCTTCGGCCCCTTCTTCATCAGTCACAGCTATGATCAGGTCTTTTCCTCCTACGTGACCATCCCGCCGAGCCTCGAGCCACGGCCGGGCGAAGATTCGCTGGAGGAGGCGATAAAGGGTGTGGCGTCACGCGCCCGCGTCGACCTGCAATCCTTCTCCGTCGAAGGAGAAACCTTTACCGCCATTATCACCGCGAAGGACCCGATCGACCCGCGCGCGGCGCGCTACTTCGACCGGGCCAATGAATTCGACAAGACCGCGGTCGTCACCACCGAGGACGAAGGCCGCAAGCTGACGCTGACCGGCATCGTCGACCGGGAATATTTCCTGTTCGGCACGGACACCAATGGCCGTGACCTCATGGCGCGCGTCATGCTCGGCGGGCAGATCTCGATTGCCGTCGGCCTGCTCGCCAGCCTTGTCTCGCTCGGCATCGGCGTCACCTATGGCGCGATCTCGGGCTATATGGGCGGGCGCATCGACAATGTGATGATGCGCTTTGTCGAAATCCTCTACTCGCTGCCCTTCGTTTTTCTTGTCGTGGTGCTCGTCGTCTTCTTCGGACGCAGCTTCGTGCTGATCTTCCTCGTCATCGGCGCGGTGGAATGGCTCGACATGGCCCGCATCGTGCGTGGCCAGACGCTGTCGCTCAAGCGGCGCGAGTTCATAGGTGCGGCGGAGGCCTTGGGCCTGACGGACTGGCAGATCATCCGCCGCCACGTCATCCCCAACACGATCGGTCCCGTCGTCATCTTCGTGACGGTCATCGTGCCGAAGGTGATCCTGCTCGAAAGCTTCCTGTCCTTCCTCGGCCTCGGCGTGCAGGCGCCCCTGACGAGCTGGGGCTCGCTGATTGCGGAAGGCGCCAACAACATCCAGTCGGCGCCGTGGCTGCTGATCTTCCCCGCCATCTTCTTCGTCGCCACGCTGTTCTCGCTGAATTTTGTCGGCGATGGCCTGCGTGACGCGTTCGACCCGAAGGACCGCTGACATGGCAGAGAGACAAAACACCATGGAACCGATCCTCGCCGTGCGCGGCCTGACGGTGTCCTTCACGACGCCGGATGGCGACGTCAATGCGGTCAAGGGCGTCGACCTCGACGTCCGCCCCGGCGAGACGCTCGCGGTCGTCGGCGAATCCGGCTCCGGCAAGAGCCAGACCATGATGGGCATCATGGGCCTGCTCGCCGGCAATGGCAGGGTTTCGGGCTCCGCGAAATATCGCGGCAAGGAGATGGTGGGGCTTCCCCCGAAGGGGCTCAACGATATCCGCGGCGCGAAGATCACCATGATCTTCCAGGAGCCGATGACCTCGCTTGATCCGCTCTATCCGATCGGCAAGCAGATCGCCGAGGTGATCGTGCATCATCGCGGCGGCTCGCGGAAGGCAGCCAGGCCAAGGGTGCTGGAGCTCTTGAAACTCGTCGGCATTCCCGATCCGGATCGGCGCATCGACAGCTACCCGCATGAAATGTCGGGCGGCCAGCGGCAGCGCGTCATGATCGCCATGGCGCTCGCCAACGAGCCGGACATCCTGATCGCCGACGAACCGACGACGGCGCTCGACGTGACGATCCAGGCGCAGATCCTGAAACTGCTCCGCGATCTGCAAAAACGCTTCGACATGGCGATCGTGCTCATCACGCACGACCTCGGCATCGTGCGGCATTTTGCCGAGCGGGTCGCCGTCATGCGGCATGGCGAGATCGTCGAGCAGGGCGCGACGGCCGACATCTTCGAAAACCCGAAGGCCGACTATACGCGCATGCTGATCGATGCCGAACCGCACGGCCGCAAGGCGGCCCCGGCGGATGACGCGCTGATCATCCTCGAAGGCCGCAATGTCGTCGTGGACTACAGGATCGACGGCGGCCTGCTCAGGAAGCGCGCCTCCACCTTCCGTGCCGTCGACAATGTCAGCATCAGCCTGCATGAGGGCCAGACGATCGGCATCGTGGGGGAATCGGGTTCCGGCAAGTCGACGCTCGGCCGGGCGCTGCTGCGCTTGATCTCCAGCAAGGGGGCCTACCGTTTCGGCAGGACGGATATTTCCGACCTTGACCGCAACGGCATGCGGCCGCTCCGGCGCAGCATGCAGGTCGTCTTCCAGGATCCCTACGGCTCGCTCTCGCCGCGCCAGACGGTGGGCGAGATCATCACCGAAGGCCTCTATGTGCACGAACCGCAGCTTTCGCGCGCCGACCGCGACAAGCGGGCGATCGAGGCGCTGAAGGAGGTCGGGCTCGATCCGGCGGCGCGCAACCGCTATCCGCACGAGTTCTCCGGCGGTCAGCGGCAGCGCATCGCCATTGCGCGGGCAATCATCCTGAAGCCGCAGGCCGTGGTGCTGGACGAGCCGACCTCGGCGCTCGACCGCTCCGTTCAAGGCCAGGTGATCGAGCTTCTGCGCGATCTCCAGGCCAAGCACGGTCTGTCCTATGTCTTCATCAGCCACGACCTGTCGGTGGTGCGCGCCATGTCCGACTATGTCGTGGTGATGAAGGACGGCAAGATCGTCGAGGAGGGGCCGACGGATGCCATTTTCAGCGCGCCGCAGGCGGAGTATACGAAAACCCTGATCGGCGCGGCCTACAATATCGGGCCGTAGGCGAATAACGTCAGGAGAACGCATGGCCGAAGGCCGACGACCGCATATCGTGCTTTTTTCGGGCGGCAGTGCCTGCCGCTCGATCAATCTTGCCCTCTGTTCCCTGCCGGTCCGCCTCACGCGGGTGGTTCCGGCCTGGGATAGCGGCGGCAGCTCCAAGGTGATCCGCGAAAGCCTCGGCGTGCTCGCCGTCGGCGACATACGCCAGGCGCTGATGACCATGGCGCATGGCGAAGGCCGGGCGGGCGACGTGGTCAAAGTCTGCAACGCCCGCATGACCAGCGGCGCCGAAGAGGATGCCCGCACGGAATTCGCGCTCTATGCCGAAGGCCGCCATCCGCTTCTGGAGCGTATGGAGCCCGGCCTGCGCGGCGCGATCCTCAACTATCTGCGCACGTTTCGAGCGGCGATCGGACCGGATTTCGATTTCCGCAACGGTAGCATCGGCAACTTCATCCTGACCGGCGCGCACCTTGCCCATAACAGCGACATCAACACGGCGATCTTCGTCTTTCGCAAGCTGTGCGAGGTCGCCGGCCATGTCTGGCCCTCGACCGCGATCAACGACGTGGCACTTTCAGCCGTGTTGAATGACGGCACGCGCATCGAGGGGCAGCACCGCTTGACGGCGCTCGGCGAAGCCGACAGTGCGACGGGCGTGCGCGAAATCATGCTTTCCGCCGGAGATGGGGCCGCCGTGCCGGCCAACGAAGCGGTGATCGAAAGCCTGGAAAGTGCGGATGCCATTGTTTTTGGGCCGGGCAGTTTCTTCACCAGCGTGCTGCCGCATTTCCTGGTCGACGGGATCGTGCCGGCGATCGTGCGCAACGTGCACGCCCGCCGCATCTTTCTCGGCAATATCCTGCAATGCCGCGAGACGCGCGGGATGGATGTGGCGCGCATGGTGGAGGTTGCCGCCGAGGTCTGGCACGCCCGGGGCGGGGCGGATGTACGGCCCTTCACGCATGTTCTTGCGAACCGCCAGATCCTGCCTTTCGAGAAGACGGCGGGTTCTTTCGCCTATCTCGGGACCGAGGCCCTGGAGGCCGCGGGTGCGCGACTGGGCGCAGAGGTGGTGATCGGCGAGTTCGAGGATCCATGGCAGCGCGGCCACCATGACGGCCGCGTGCTGGCGGATGCGCTCAGCGCGCTTTTGCCGCCGTAAGTGACATTCCCGCAGCCGGCATCCAGGCGCGCGCCTTGGCGAAAGCGAGGAAATCCTCCGCCGCCATCGGCCGCGCAAGGGCATAGCCTTGCAGGACATGACAGCCGAGATGGCGCAGCAATTCGGCATGCGCCATCGTCTCGACACCCTCCGCGACCGTCTCGATGTTGCGCACCTTGCCGATGTCGATGATCGATTGCACCAGGCTTTGCTGCGCGGTCGATTGCGTCAAGGGCTGCACCAGCCGCCGGTCGATCTTCAGCCGCTTGGGCGACAGTTCCAGAAGGCTGACGATGGAGGCATGGCCGCTGCCGAAGTCATCGATCTCGATCTCGATGCCGAGCGCCTTGATGTCCTCGATCGCCTGTTTCAATCCGTCGTCCGCCGTATCGAAGGAGATCGATTCCAGGAGTTCGAAGGTCAACGAGCCGGGGCGGATGTTCATCGCCTTGAGCTTTTCGATGAGATTTTCGTCCCGCAGGCGCTGGCACGAGACATTGACAGAGACGCGGGCAATACCCAGTCCCTGCGCCTCCCAGCGCATGGCCTGCAAAAGCGCCTGGCCGAGGATTGCCTCGTCGATCTGGGCGACGACGTTGAGGCTTTCGGCGACCGGCAGGAAAACGTCAGGGGCGACGAAGCCGCGGATCGGGTGGTTCCAGCGGGCGAGCGCCTCGACGCCGACGATCTCCAGCGTCTGCGCGTCGAATTGCGGTTGGAAGAAGGGGTGGAACTCTCCCTGCTCGAGGCCGCGCAGAATGTCGTCGCTGAGCCGCTTCACCTCCACGGTGCGCAGGCGCAGGTCGTCGTTGAACGCCTCGACGCGGTTGCGGCCACGTCGCTTGGCCTCGTAAAGCGCGATATCGGCATTAACGAGCAACTGTTCGGTGGATTCCTCCAGGTCATTGCGCGTGGCGATGCCGATGCTTGCACCGATGCGGCAGTCATGACCCTCGATCGCCATCGGCTCGCTGATTGCCGCGATCAGACGGGCCGAAAGGGCGGCGAAGTCGGCCACGACCGGATCGCGGCGGGAAAGCAGGACGAATTCGTCGCCGCCGATGCGTGCGATGAAATCTTCGGCCGGTACATGAGCACGCAGGACGCCGGCCGCCTGTTTCAGCACCTCGTCGCCGGCCGCGTGGCCGAGCGTGTCGTTGATATCCTTGAAGCGGTCGAGGTCGATATGCAGCAGCGTCAGCGGGCGTCCGTCGCCGCTGCCGGCAAGCGCGATCTGCTGGTCGAGGAAGCGCCGGTTCGGCAGGCGGGTCAGCGCGTCATGCAAAGAGTTGTGCTCCAGCACGAGGCGCGCTTCCTCCAGCGCACGGTTCTGGGCTTCTGCCGTCAGTTTTGCCTGTAGCAGATCGGCCTGCAACTGGTTGTCTGCCGTCACGTCCCAGTTGGCACCCACGATGCGTTTTGCGCCGGAGACGGCGCGGTAGGTCATGCCGTGAGCGCGGATATGGCGAATGCTGCCGTCGCGTGCCAAAACGCGGAATTCGGTAATATAAGGCTCATCCGCTACGATGGCGTCGGCGAAAACGCGCTCGGCCTCCTCGATATCGTCGGGGTGCAGCGCGGCGCGCCAGTCCTTGTAGCTGCAGACCGGTTGCCCCGCCGGCACGCCGTAGAGTTTTCGCATGCGCGCATCCCAGGAGAGCGCCATGGTCTCGGTATCGTATTCCCACACGCCAACCTTGGACGCATCGAGCGCGAGTTGCAGACGTTGTGAAACGGTTTCGAGCCTGTCCTCCCGGTCCTGCAGCGCCAGGATATGCCGGTGACGGTCCTTCATCAGGTAGCCGACCCAGAACATCGGCGCGACGATGATGATGGCGAGCAGCGCAAGGCCGCCGCGAAACAGGCCGAGATCGGCGGACGGCTGGTGCCAGCCCTTCAGCGGCGCGGCCGACATGGTCCAGATTTCGTGGCCGATATCGATGGTCATCACAACCGGGTCGACATCGACGGCCGCGGTCGTGTTGAAGAAGGTGCGCGCCTCGCCGCCATCATGAGCCCGGCTGGAAATGGCGAGCGCGACCCGCATGTCGCTCTTGAAGCCGCTGGCGGAAAACAGTTTATCGAGGTCGATCACGGCCGAGGCGATGCCGAAGAAGGCATTGTCCTTGCCGGCATGGATCGGGTAGCGCGCAATCACCCCGCGGCCCCCCTGCACGAGATCGACCGGGCCGGTGACGATCAACCGGCCCAGTTCCTTTACCTGCATCGCGGCGGCGCGCTGCCGTTCGTTCTTGCGATAGTCGAGGCCGAGGCTACGTTCGTTGCCCCTCAGCGGATAGACCAGGGAGATCACAAAATCCGGCGCAATGGCGAGGCTGCGCAGCTGGTTGTCCTCGTCGAAGATGCGGCCGGCGAGATCGGCGAAGCGGGCGGGGGGCATGGTCGGTTCAGTCGAGAGTGTGGCGACGAGGCCCTGCACCAGCTTGACGTTGCCGAGGATATTGCCCTGCAGGCGGGAGCGCAGCAGGCCGAGCTGTTCGGTGGTGAAGGAGCGCAGATACTCCTCCTCCAGCCGGCGCTTCTGTACATCCGCAAGGAAGACGGCGACCAGCACAGCGAACGCGACGACGATGGCGGGGACATAATATCCCAGCCCCCGGAAGGATGGTGGGGCATGCCGGTCGGTCATCGTGTTTCGTTGGTCTCCGCGCGCCAGCCCTCGGCGACGGTTCGCCCGAGGTTCGGTTGTCGAGGGACGATGGCAGATGCGGCTTAAATATTTACTGACGAAACATGCCCGTCTTCTGTGAGATTGCGGGCTCCGCGGTGCGTGCGGGCTTTCCGTTCCGGCCAATTCTGGGGTAGTCCTCGGCACGACCGAAGTTGCAAATGAAGGCGGGCAGACGTGCCGGGTGAGAAGGACAGGCCAGAAAGCGCGTTCGGCGCGCTGATCAAGGCGATCATCGAGGAGAGCCCGCTGAAGGCGGCCGGCTTCATCGTCACCATCTATGGCGACGTGGTGGAGCCGCGCGGCGGTGTGGTCTGGACCGGCAACCTCATCGAGACCTGCGCCGATGTCGGTATCAGCGAAACATTGGTGCGCACCGCCGTCTCGCGGCTTGTCGCCGCCGGGCAGGTGTCGGGCGAGCGTGAGGGGCGCCGCAGCTTCTATCGGCTCGCAGCACCAGCGCGTACCGAGTTTGCCGCTGCCGCCCGTATGCTCTTCGGCCCGCCGGAAGTGGCGGACTGGCATTTCGTGCAATTGACGGGCTCGGCGCCGGATGAGGCGATGCAGGCTCTGGAGCGCGCCGGCCATGCGCGGCTGGGGCCAAGGCTTGCTGTCGGCGCGCGGCCCATGCCGTCCTTGAAACAGCCGGCCGTGCTCTTCCGGGCGGAGGTTGTGAGCGGCGAAGGCGACCTTGGCGCCTTTGCGGCCGACCACTGGAACCTTGCCCAGCACGCGGATGCCTATCGCGGCTTCATCCAAAGGTTCGGGCGGCTTGCCGATCTGCTCGGTGGCGGCGTTCGGCTGGCGGCGGCCGAAAGCCTCGCCGCCCGGCTGGTGCTGGTGCACCAGTTTCGCCTCGTCGTGCTGCGCGATCCGCGCCTGCCGCAGGCGGCACTACCGGCCGACTGGCCGGGCGAAGAGGCGCGGCGGCTTTTCAACGATCTCTACCTTCGCCTTTCGCCCGAGGCGGACCTGCATGTCGCCCGCCATTTCGTGACGGCGGACGGTGCGCTGCCGGAGGCGAGCGAGGCGACGCTGCGCCGTCTTTCGCTGTTGCGCGACGCCATCTGAGGCACTTTTCACACGGAAAAACGCAGTTTGTGCTATGATATCGGCTGCTGAAATGAAACATCACAGAATATGGAGAAATGGCCATTGATTTGTGACGTGTTGGGTGATAAATAACCAACCGATCGGTCGGCGAATGTTTCGGGAGAGGCAAGCCGGCCTTGGGTACAGGGAGGAAACCGCGTGTCCGAAGCCTTTATCTGCGATGCTGTCCGCACGCCCATCGGCCGTTATGGCGGCCTGTTGTCGTCGGTCCGCGCCGACGATCTGGCGGCTCTGCCGCTTTCGGGCCTGATGGCACGCAATACCGGCGTCGACTGGTCGAAGATCGATGATCTTATTTATGGCTGCGCCAACCAGGCCGGTGAGGACAACCGCAATGTCGGCCGCATGGCCGTGCTGCTGTCCGGTCTTCCCGTTTCCATTCCCGCCACCACCGTCAACCGCCTCTGTGGCTCCGGCATGGACGCCGTCGGCATGGCTGCCCGCGCCATCCGTGCCGGCGACTGTGACTTCGTCATCGCCGGTGGTGTCGAAAGCATGAGCCGGGCGCCCTTCGTCATGCCGAAGGCCGACAGTGCCTTCTCCCGTTCGAATGCCGTCTATGACACGACGATCGGCTGGCGTTTCGTCAATCCGAAGATGAAGAAGGCCTTTGGCGTCGATTCCATGCCGGAGACCGCCGACAACGTCGCCACCGATTTTTCCGTCAGCCGCGAGGATCAGGACGCCTTTGCCGCGCGCAGCCAGGCCCGTTGGGCCGCCGCGCATGAGGCCGGTATTTTCGCCGATGAGATCGTGCCCGTCCATGTGCCGCAGAAGAAGGGTGATCCGCTGGTCGTCGACCGCGACGAACATCCGCGTCCCGGCACGACGGCCGAGCAGCTCGGCAAGCTCAAGGGTGTCAATGGTCCCGACCTTTCCGTCACCGCCGGCAACGCCTCGGGCGTCAATGACGGCGCGGCTGCGCTGCTCATCGCCAGCGAAGCAACCGCGAGGGCGCATGGCCTGACGCCGAAAGCGCGTGTTGTCGCCATGGCGGCGGCTGGTCTTGAGCCGCGCATCATGGGCTTCGGTCCCGCGCCGGCGGTGCGCCGTGTGCTGGAACGTGCCGGCCTGTCGCTTAACCAGATGGATGTCATCGAACTCAACGAGGCCTTCGCGTCGCAGGCGCTCGCCGTGCTGCGCGATCTCGGCCTGCCGGACGATGCGGCGCATGTGAACCCGAACGGCGGCGCCATCGCCATCGGCCACCCGCTCGGCATGAGCGGCGCGCGCCTCGTCACCACTGCCACCTATCAGCTCCACCGCCAGGGCGGGCGTTATGCACTCTGTACCATGTGCATCGGCGTCGGCCAGGGCATCGCCATCATTCTCGAGCGCGTCTGACGCGCAAAGCCTGAGGAGAAGACCATGTATGCCCAGATGGTGAAAACCGACGCCGCGCGCGTCCGGTCCCTCGACGAGATGGATCCCGTGGAGCGCGCCTTCCAGGAACGCGTCGACGCCGGCCAGAAGATCGAGCCGAAGGAATGGATGCCGGAAGGCTACCGCAAGACGCTGGTGCGTCAAATCAGCCAGCACGCCCATTCGGAAATCGTCGGCCAGCTGCCGGAAGGCAACTGGATTTCCCGCGCGCCGACCCTTGAGAGGAAGGCCATCCTGCTCGCCAAGGTGCAGGACGAGGCCGGCCACGGCCTTTACCTCTACTGTGCCGCCGAGACGCTCGGCATCAGCCGCGACCAGATGTACGAGCAGCTGCATTCCGGCAAGGCCAAATATTCCTCGATCTTCAACTATCCGACGCTGACCTGGGCCGATATCGGCGCGATCGGCTGGCTGGTCGATGGTGCGGCGATCATGAACCAGGTGCCGTTGCAGCGCTGTTCCTACGGCCCCTATGCGCGGGCCATGGTGCGCATCTGCAAGGAAGAGAGTTTTCATCAGCGCCAGGGTTTTGACGCCCTGATGCGCATGGTGAAGGGCACGCCGGCGCAAAAGGCCATGGTGCAGGATGCGTTGAACCGCTGGTGGTGGCCGTCGCTCATGATGTTCGGCCCCTCGGACGATGCCTCCGTGCACTCGGCCCAGTCGATGGCCTGGAAGATCAAGCAGAATTCCAATGACGAGCTGCGCCAGAAATTCGTCGACCAGACCGTGCCGCAGGCGAAATACCTCGGCCTCACCGTGCCGGACCCGGACCTCAAGTGGAACGAGGAGAAGGGCGGCCACGATTTTGGCGAGCCGGACTGGGAAGAGTTCTTCAACGTGATCGCCGGCAACGGCCCGTGCAATGCGGAACGCCTCGACGCCCGCAAGAAGGCCTGGAATGACGGTGCCTGGTTCCGCGACGGCCTGACGGCGCATGCCGAAAAGGCCGCCGACCGTCGCGCCGCCGCCAAGATCGCCGCCGAATAAGTTTTGGGAGAGACAAAAATGTCCAGCGAATGGCCGCTTTGGGAAGTTTTCATCCGGGGTCAGCACGGCCTCAACCATCGCCATGTCGGCAGCCTGCACGCGCCCGACGCCGAAATGGCGATCAACAATGCCCGCGACGTCTATACGCGCCGCAACGAGGGCGTCAGCATCTGGGTGGTGCGGTCGTCCGAGATCACCGCCAGTGCGCCTTCGGAAAAGGGTCCGCTGTTCGACCCGTCGAACTCCAAGGTCTACCGTCACCCGACCTTCTTCGACATTCCGGATGAAGTGGGGCACATGTGATGGCGACCGCAACACTTGAACCGGCGGTTGATCAGGCCGCGCTTCTCGAGTTCCTGGCGCGCATCGGCGACAATGCGCTGATCCTCGGTCATCGCGTCTCCGAATGGTGCGGCCATGCGCCGGCGCTGGAGGAGGATATTGCGCTTGCCAACACCGCGCTCGACCTGATCGGCCAGACGCAGCTCTGGCTCGGCCTTGCCGGCGAGGTGGAGGGCAAGGGCCGTTCGGCGGACGATCTTGCATACCTGCGCGATGGCTACGACTTCCGCAACATCCTGCTGGTCGAGCGCCCGAACGGCGATTTTGGCAAGACGCTGATGCGGCAGTTCCTGTTCGATGCCTGGCATTACCTGCTCTTGAAGGCGCTGAAAAGCTCGACGGAGACGCGTATCGCGGAGATTGCGGAAAAGGCCTTCAAGGAGGTGTCCTACCATCTCGATCGCAGCCGCGACCTCGTCATCCGTCTCGGCGACGGCACGGCCGAAAGCCACCGCCGCATGCAGGATGCGCTGGACGATCTCTGGCCCTATACCGGCGAGATGTTTGTCGGTGATGCAGCGGATGCACCCCTTGTGGACGCCGGCGTCATCCCGGAGCCACAGAGCCTGAAAGCCGGCTGGGACGAGATTGTTGCCGAAGCGCTCACCGAAGGCACGCTGAAGAAGCCAGCCGACGGTTATATGCACAAGGGCGGCCGGCGCGGCGTGCACACCGAGCATCTCGGCTTCATCCTCACCGAGATGCAGTTCCTCCAGCGCGCCTATCCGGGCGCCACCTGGTAGGAGGCGGTCATGGACCCGGCGCTCCGTCCCTCGCTCGATGAGGTTTGGCACTGGCTGGCTGAAGTGCCGGATCCGGAAATTCCGGTGATCTCGCTCACCGACCTCGGCATCATCCGCGATGTCGCGTGGCGCGACGATACGCTGGTGGTAACCGTGACGCCGACTTATTCCGGCTGTCCCGCCACCACGATCATCAATCTCGACATCGAGACGGCGCTCGCGGAAAAGGGGCTTTCCAAGGTGAAGCTGGAACGCCAGCTCTCGCCCGCCTGGACGACGGACTGGATCAGCGCCGAGGGCCGCAAAAAGCTGCGCGACTACGGCATCGCCCCGCCGATCGACGGCACGGCGGCCGATGGCGTGCTGATGAAACGCATCGACCGGCTTTCGGGCCGCTCGAACCTGACCATCGCCTGTCCGCGCTGCGGATCGACGAACACCGAAAAAATCAGCCAGTTCGGCTCGACGCCCTGCAAGGCGAGCTATCGCTGCACCGACTGCTTGGAACCGTTCGACTATTTCAAGTGCATCTGACCCTAGAGCGATTCCGGCAAACCCCGGTTCGCCTGAATCGCTCTAGTTTCTTGTTTTTACCGCATTATCCAACGCCGAAGCGATGCCGCTTCGACTGGAAATGCTCTAGGGAGAGGGCCCGCGCATGGCACGTTTTCATCCCCTGACCGTAACCGATGTTCGCCGCGAGACGCGCGATGCGGTCGTGGTCACGCTTCGGCCGTCCGACGAGGACCGGGCCGTCTTCGATTTCACGCAGGGTCAGTACCTGACCTTCCGCCGCAAGTTCGAGGACGAGGAACTGCGCCGCTCCTATTCGATCTGCGCCGGCAAGGATGAGGGTGTCTTGAAGGTCGGCATCAAGCGCGTCGATGGCGGCTGCTTTTCCACCTGGGTCAACGAGAACCTGAAGCCCGGCGACACGCTGGAAGCCATGCCGCCGATGGGCGCCTTCTTCACGGCGCTGGAGCCTGAAACGGCCAAGCACTATCTCGGTTTTGCCGGTGGCAGCGGCATCACACCGGTGCTGTCGATCATCAAGACGGTGCTGTCGCGCGAGCCCCGCGCCCGCTTCACGCTGGTCTATGCCAACCGGCAGATCAGCTCGATCATGTTCCGCGAGGAGCTGGAGGACCTGAAGAACGTCTATCTCGGCCGGCTCTCCGTGCTGCATGTGCTGGAGAGCGAGGCGCAGGATATCGACCTCTTCACCGGCCGCATCGATGGCGCGAAATGCGCGGCACTCTTTAAAAACTGGATCGACCCCAAGTCGGTGACAACAGCGTTCATCTGCGGCCCGGAGCCGATGATGCTGGCGATCGCCGCCGCGCTTCGCGAGCACGGCCTTCGCGACGACCAGATCAAGTTTGAGCTCTTCGCTTCCTCGCAGCCCGGCCGGGCGCGGCGCAAGGTGGAGCAGGTCAACGGTGCCGATCACGCTGCCGCCTGCGAGGCGACCGTCACGCTCGATGGCGCAACCCGCATCTTCAAGTTTCCCAAGCACGGCCAGAGCCTGCTCGATGCCGCGCTCGAAAATGCCATGGACGCGCCGTATGCCTGCAAGGCCGGTGTCTGTTCCACCTGCCGCGCCAAGGTTCTGGAAGGCGAGGTCGAGATGGAGACCAACCACGCGCTGGAAGATTACGAGGTGCGCCAGGGTTATGTGCTGACCTGCCAGTGCTACCCGCTCACCGACCGCATCGTCGTCAGCTACGACCAGTAGGGGGAAATCGCATGTCCGATACGATGCCGATCGAGGATTATCTGGCGCAAGGCGGCATGCTGTCGTCGCCGGCCAATGTACCGCCGCGTTATCGCGGCGAGTTGCTGCGCCTGATGGCGAGTTTCGTCGACAGCGAGCTGGCCGGTTCCGCCGGCTTTGCCGATACGATCAACGATGCGCCGGGCATTCAGGAGCGCATCTCCGCCGCCCGTATCGTGCTGGAAAAAGCCGACCATGCCGGCAAGGTCTTGCAGGTCATGGAAACCTTTGGTGCGGATGGCGGGCGCTATGCCGTGCATCATCCTTGGGCCGAGCGGCTTTCCCGCGAGGCGGATATCGGCGCGGCGCGGCAGGGCGGCGACATGCGCCTATCCGTCTTCCACTATCCGCTGCAAGGCTGGGTCGATGCCGTGGTCATGAACGTGCTGATGGGCCGGGCGAGCGTCGTGCAGTTGAAAGAGCTGTCGCGCGTCTCCTACCAGCCGCTCGCCGAGGTTTTTCGCGCCATCCTGCCGCGCGAGACGCGCCATGCGGAACTCGGCCTCGCCGGCCTCATCCAGATCGTCGATGATGCGGAAGGCCGCGCAAAGGCCAAAGCCTCCGTCGCTTACTGGTATCCGCGGGTCGCCGCGAGTTTTGGCCATTCCGGCTCGGCCCGCTTCGAGACGCAGTCGCGTTTCGGCCTGCGGCACACACCCAACGAGACCCTGCTTGCCGAATGGCGGGCGGAGGTCGATGCGCAGCTTTCCGCGCTCGGATTGAACTGAGAGGATACTGAGATGAACGTCATGGCAAACCGGCCGCGCCGGCTCGAAAGCTATGTCGGCGGCCAGTGGGTCGCCGGTGCGAAGGAAGGCGTGCCGCTGCTCGACGCTTCCACGGGTGCCCCGGTCGCCTTCATCGATTCCACCGGCGTGGATTTCAAGGCGTCGCTCGCCTATGGCCGCGAGAAGGGTGGCCCGGCGCTGCGGCGCCTCTCCTTCCACGAACGCGCCGCCATGCTGAAGGCGCTCGGTCAGGCCCTGATGGAGCGCAAGGAAGAGTTCTATGCGCTATCGACCGCCACGGGTGCGACCCGCGCCGACAGCTGGGTCGATATCGAAGGCGGTATTGGCACGCTGCTGTCCTATGCTTCCAAAGGTCGGCGCGAGTTGCCGAACACCCGCGTTCTGCTCGATGGCGATGTGGAGCTGCTCTCCAAGGATGGCACCTTCTCTGCGCAGCATATCCTGAGCCCGTTGCAGGGTGTTGCCGTCCACATCAACGCCTTCAACTTCCCCTGCTGGGGCATGCTGGAGAAGCTGGCACCGACGCTGCTCGCCGGCGTTCCGGCCATAGTCAAGCCGGCAAGCCAGACAGCCTATCTCACCGAACTCATGGTCCGCCGCATCGTCGAGACCGGTATTTTGCCCGACGGCGCATTGCAGCTCGTCTGCGGCTCGGTCGGCGACCTGCTCGACCATGTCGAAGGCCAGGATGCCGTGACCTTCACCGGTTCGGCCTCGACAGGCCAGCGCCTCAAGACGCACAAGGCCATCGTCGAAAACTCCGTGCGCTTCACCATGGAGGCCGACAGCCTCAATGCCGCCGTGCTTGGCCTCGATGCCGCACCCGGCACGGAGGAATTCGACCTCTTCGTCAAGGAAGTCACCCGCGAGATGACGGTGAAGGCCGGCCAGAAGTGCACCGCGATCCGCCGCGTCATCGCGCCGCGCGCCTTTAGCGAAGCGCTGATCGAGAGCCTGCGCGCCCGTCTCGGCAAGACGGCGATCGGCAATCCGGCGGACGAAGCCGTCCGCATGGGACCGCTCGCCAGCCTCGACCAGCGAGAGGAAGTGCGCGCCCGCATCCGCGATCTCTCTGCCGACGCGGAAATCGTCGCCGGCGATCCGGACATAGCAAATATCCTGTCTGGCGATGCTGCGGCAGGCGCCTTCCTCAATCCGGTGCTGCTCTATTGCGACAAGCCGGGTTCGGCCCGCGCGGTGCACGACGTCGAGGCTTTCGGTCCGGTCAGCACCGTCATGCCCTATGAGACCGCGGAAGAAGCGGTGGACCTCGCCCGCCGCGGCAAGGGTAGCCTCGTCGCCTCCGTCTTCACCAATGATCCAGGCTTTGCCGAAGAGGTCGTGCTCGGGCTTGCGCCGTTCCACGGCCGCGTGATGATCGGCAACCGCGTCAGTGCCAAGTCGTCTACCGGCCACGGTTCGCCGTTGCCGGGCCTCGTGCACGGCGGCCCCGGCCGCGCGGGTGGTGGTGAGGAACTGGGCGGCATGCGCGGCGTCAAGCATTACATGCAGCGCACCGCCATCCAGGGTGCGCCGACGCTGCTTTCCGCCGTTACCGGCCGTTGGTTGCAGGGCGCGGAAGCACGGGCGGGGGGCGAGCATCCGTTCCGCAAGTCACTGGCCGAACTCAAGATCGGCGACCAGCTGATCACCGCGACGCGCACCGTGACGCTCGAGGATGTCGAGCATTTCGCCAACTTCACCGGCGACACCTTCTACGCCCACATGGACGAGGAAGCCGCCAAGGCGAACCCGTTCTTCGACGGGCGCGTGGCGCATGGCTATCTCATCGTGTCGTTTGCCGCCGGCCTCTTCGTCGATCCGGCGCCGGGCCCGGTCCTCGCCAATTACGGCGTCGACAATTTGCGCTTCCTGACACCGGTCAATCCGGGTGATACGTTGCAGGTGCAGCTCACCTGCAAGGAGATCAACCCGCGCGCCAATGCCGAACATGGCGAGGTGCGTTGGGATTGCAATGTAACGAACCAGTCTGGAGCGACCGTCGCGCAGTATGACGTTCTGACGATGGTGGCCAAAACGAGAGAGTGACCGCATGACGCCGATGGAGCAGGACCCGCGCCGCCTGGAAATGACCGTTTTGATGACGCCCGACATGGCGAATTTTTCCGGAAAGGTTCATGGCGGCGCGCTGCTCAACCTGCTCGATCGCGTCGCCTTCTCCTGCGCCTCGCGCTACTCGCAGCAATATGCGGTGACGCTCTCGGTCGACCAGGTGATGTTCAAGGAGCCGATCAACGTCGGTGAACTCGTCACCTTCCGCGCCTCGATCAACCATACGGGGCGAACCTCCATGGAGGTCGGCATCCGGGTCGAGGCGGAGAACATCCGCAGCGGCCACCGCCGGCACACCAACTCCTGCTATTTCACCATGGTCGCCGTCGATGAGGCCGGAAGGCCGGTGCGCGTGCCGGAACTGGAGCCGAAGAGCACGGTTGATGTGCGCCGCTACAAGGCAGCCGAGCTTCGCCGTACGCTCCGGCGTGAATTCGCCGAACGGCTGGAGTCGGTTGCCACGACAGGCAAGGATGTGGAGCGGGACGGGGATTAAGCGTGGGCGGCACTGCCCTTGGGGCGCTACGCTGCCTCCCCGCCACGTCATCCTCGGGCTTGACCCGAGGATCCACTCGGCACCCGTGGCATGGTTCCTCGGGTCAAGCCCGAGGATGACGAAAGAGAGGTAGTAGGTTTTTGGAGATGGTGTGCGTAAGTCTTAGCTTACAGCCTTGACACCCTCAAGGATCAGCGTCGTCGCAATATCCGCATATTCGTCCCGCGTGATCGGCCCGTTCGGGCGGAACCACATGTACACCCAGTTCATCATGCCGAAGAGCGACATGGTGACGGGCATAAGGAGTGGGCGGTCCTTGTTCAGGTCCGGGTTGATGTCGCGGATGACGCCGGAGAAGCGTTTGACGATCTGTCGCTCGATCGCCTGCAATTCGGCAAGCTGCGGCTCGGAGAGCGCGCTGGTGCCGTTGAGCTGCACCTTGTGCTCGTTGTCGCGGCCCTCGTAGTTCGCCAGCACCGCCTTCACCAGCAGGCGCAGCCGCTCCTGCGGGGTGACGTCGGTGCGGTCGGCCGCCTCGATCGCTTCTTCCAGCTCCGACAGGTGCGTGCGCACGATGTCGAAGATCAGGGCGTCCTTGCTGGGGTAATAATGATAGAGCAGGGCCTTGGAGACATTGCTGTGCGAGGCGATCAGCGACATGGAGGCTTTCTCCATACCCATCTCGGCGAAGACCGCCGCGGCACTCGATAGAATGCCTCGCTGTTTTTCCTCGAAATCCACTGCGCGCGTGCGTGCCATGTCGTCCTGCTCTGTTCATTCGGGCTGCGGCTGCGCGGAAGGGCGGCCGCCCTCCCTATACACAGTCAAGCCGGTGCCGGGCTAGAGTATCTCCGTTCGTCCTGTAGCAACGGAGAGACCCTGGCTCTTTGTTTCTTCGCAATTCCGGGCGCAAAACCGCTCCGCACTTTTGCGGGAATGTTCTGCCCGGCGCTTCATTCTTTCGGGCGGTTGTCGACCACCCGCTTTGCCTTGCCTTCCGAGCGGGCGACGCCGCCCGGCTCGTGCACGGTAATCTTGGTGGAGACCCCCACGATGCTCTTGATGTGGTGGGCAAGCTCCTTCGCCGACCCCGCACGCGCGCCCTCGTCGGTCGCCTCCAGCGTACATTCGACATGCACCGTCATGTTGTCCATACGGCCGGCGCGCGTCAGTTCGATCTGGAAATGCGGCGCTAGCCCGCGACATTTCAGGATCTGCTCCTCGATCTGCGTCGGGAAGACGTTGACGCCGCGCAGGATCATCATGTCGTCGGAGCGGCCGGTGATCTTTTCCATGCGACGCATGGAGCGGGCGGTGCCGGGCAGGAGGCGCGTCAGGTCGCGCGTGCGGTAGCGGATGATCGGCAGGCCTTCCTTGGTGAGCGTGGTGAAGACCAGCTCACCGATCTCGCCATCCGGAAGCACCGCGCCTGTCTCAGGGTCGATGATCTCGGGGTAGAAGTGGTCTTCCCAGATGTGCAGGCCGTCCTTCGTCTCGACGCATTCGTTGGCGACGCCCGGGCCCATGACTTCCGACAGGCCGTAGATATCGACGGCGTGCATGTCGAAAGCCTGCTCGATTTCCTCGCGCATGGCGTTCGTCCAGGGCTCCGCGCCAAAAATGCCGACCGCTAGCGAACTTTCGCGCGGGTCGATGCCATGGCGGCGGAACTCGTCGAGGATGGAGAGCATGTAGGACGGCGTGACCATGATGATGCGCGGCTTGAAATCCTGCATCAGGGTGACCTGGCGCTCGGTCATGCCGCCGGAGATCGGCACCACGGTGCAGCCGAGTTTTTCCGCTCCGTAATGTGCGCCAAGCCCGCCGGTGAACAGGCCGTAGCCATAGGCGACATGCACGATATCACCGGCCCGGCCGCCCGAGGCGCGGATCGAACGGGCGACGACGGTCGCCCAGGTGTCGATGTCCTTGGCCGTGTAACCGACGACGGTCGGCTTGCCTGTCGTGCCGGAGGAGGCGTGGATGCGGGCAAGCTTTTCGCGGGGTACGGCGAACATGCCGAAGGGATAGGTGTCGCGCAGGTCCTTCTTGGTGGTGAAGGGGAATTTCGCGAGGTCCGACAGGGTCTTCAGGTCGGAGGGATGCACGCCGGCCTCGTCGAAGCGCTGGCGATAGAAGGGAGAATTCTCGTAGGCGTGGGTCAGCGACCACTTCATGCGCTGAAGCTGCAGCGCGGAAATCTCGTCGCGCGACGCCGTCTCGATGGCTTCGAGGTCGCCGGGGCGAGGGGACAGGTCTTCCATGAAATTCTCCTCCAAGAATGTGGGGATGGTCTGCCTCACTCCGGCAGGTGTGTACCCTTGACTGTTCGCGAGTGGCCACGGAACTCCGCGACGTGCTCGCCCTCCTGATTGCTGATGCGGATATCGTAGATGCCGCCCCGTCCGCGGCGCGACACTTCGCGCGCCGTTGCGGTCAGTTTCTCGCCCCGGAAGGCCGGTGCAATGAAAGTCACCGAACAGTGCTGGGCGACGGTGCGCTGGTTGTAGGTGTTGCAGGCAAACGCGAAGGCCGAATCCGCCAGCGTGAACATGTAGCCGCCGTGACAGGTGCCGTGGCCGTTCGTCATGCTGTCTGCGATCGTCATGGTGATCGTCGCTTCGCCGGGGGCGACGGAGATCAGTTCCATGCCGAGATGGCGGGTGGCATTGTCGTCGTCCCACATGGCCTTGGCGCAGGCTTCGGCGAGCGCCTGGGGGGAAAGGCTGCCGGCGCTCATTTGCCTTTGAACTCCGGCTTGCGCTTTTCGAGGAAGGCGGAGACGCCTTCTGCATAGTCGGCGCTGCGGCCGGCCTCGCGTTGCAGGTCGCGTTCGAGGTCGAGCTGCTGGTCCAGCGAATTGGTGGCGGCGGCCTGGATGGCGCGCTTCGTCATGCCGAGGCCGCGGGTCGGGCCGGCGGCGAGGCGGGTGGCGAGTGCGGTTGCTTCGTCCATCAGCGCGTCGTCGTCGACGGCGCGCCAGATCAGGCCCCAGTCGGCGGCGGTTTCCGCACTGAGCGGTTCGGCGGTCAGCGTCAGTGCCTTGGCGCGGGCCTCGCCGATCAGGCGCGGCAGGCTCCAGGTGCCGCCGGAATCCGGCACGAGGCCGATCTTGGCAAAAGCCTGGATGAAGCGGGCGGAGCGGGCGGCAAGCGTGATGTCGCAGGCAAAGGCGATATTGGCGCCGGCGCCGGCGGCGACGCCGTTGACGGCGCAGATCACCGGCTTTTCGAGGCTGCGGATGAGGCGGAGCAGCGGATTATAGTAGGTTTCGATCGTGTGGCCGAGATCCGGCACGCCCTTCTTGGGATCGCGGTCGCCGAGATCCTGCCCCGCGCAAAAACCGCGGCCGGCGCCGGTGAGCAGCACGGCGCGGACGGTCTCATCCGCATGCGCCCGCTCGAAACCGGCGCGCAGTGCCAGGTGCATCTCTTCATTGAAGGCGTTGAGCTTGTCCGGGCGATTCAGCGTGAGGCTCAGAACGCCATCGGCAAGCGCCGACAGAATGGTGTCGGATGTGGACATTTTTCCTCCCTGTCGCCCTTCCCAGCGGCGACCGTAAAAAAACTCTTGCATAAACCGAACGGCCGGTCAATTATAAATTCACTGACTGGGAGGAGCCAGAGATGACCGAACTTTTCGAGCGCCATCGCCCGACGCTGGACGCAGCTTTGCAAGCGGCCGCCAAGCGCGACTTCTGGTCCGCCTATCCTGAAGTACCAAGCGGCAAGATCTATGGCGAGACCGCCAAGGACGACGGGCTCGCAGCCTACAAGGCGCGGCTCGGCAAGGTCTTCGCTCTCGCCGATCATCCGGCGGAGGGTTCCGTGGGTGCGGAAGTGTCGCCTTACGGATCATCTCTCGGCATCACCTATCCAGCGGCCTCCGTCGACATGCTGATCACGGCTTCCCGTGCCGCCGCTCCGCAATGGGCCGCGGCGTCGCCGGAGGTGCGCACCGGCATCTGTCTCGAAATCCTCGCCCGCCTCAATGCCTGCAGTTTCGAAATGGCCAATGCGGTCATGCACACGACGGGCCAGTCTTTCGCCATGGCCTTCCAGGCCGGCGGCCCGCATGCGCAGGATCGCGGCCTCGAAGCCGTCACCTACGCCTATGCCGAGATGATCCGCACGCCGGCCAAGGCGATCTGGACGAAGCCGCAGGGCAGGGGCGAGCCGATCGTCATGGAAAAACACTGGCGCGCCGTGCCGCGCGGCGTCTCGCTGGCCATCGGCTGCAACACCTTCCCGACCTGGAACAGCTATCCGGGTCTCTTTGCCAGCCTTGCCACCGGCAACACCGTCATCGTCAAGCCGCATCCAGCCGCCATTCTGCCGCTCGCCATCACCGTCGAGATTGCCAGGCAGGTGCTGGTGGAAGAGGGCTTTGCCGCCGATATCGTGCTGCTTGCCGCCGATGCGCCCGGTTCCGAAATCACCAAGGATCTCGTGCAGCATCCGGCTGTCGCCATCATCGACTATACCGGCTCCAACACGTTCGGCAGCTGGGTGCGCGAAAACGCCGGCGGCGCCGACGTCTATACGGAAGAGGCGGGCGTCAACTCCATCGTCATCGGCGCCACGGACGATTTTGCCGGCATGTGCAGCAATATCGCCTTCTCGCTGTCGCTCTATTCCGGCCAGATGTGCACCGCCCCGCAGAATATCTTTGTCCCGCGCGCCGGCATCGAGACGAACGAGGGCCACAAGAGTTTTGACGCGGTTGCTGCCGGCATCGCCGCAGCGGTCGACGGCCTGCTCGCCGACCCGGCCCGTGCGGCCGGTGTCTGCGGCGCCATTGCCAATCCGGCGACACTCGCGCGCATCGCGACGGTCCGTTCGCACGGCCGCATCGTGCGCGACTCCGCACCGGTCGAGGGCCTCGACGACGCGCGCACGGCAACGCCGTTGATCCTCGCCGTCGACGCTGCGGATAGCGAAGCCTATGCGGAAGAACGTTTCGGCCCCATCGCCTTCATCGTCGCGGTCGATGACGCCACCGATGGCGTAGACCGCGCCGCCGAGCTCGCCGAGCGCAAGGGCGCGATCTCCGCTGCCCTCTACGCCACCGACGAGGCGCAGATCCTTGCCGCAGCCGACCGGTTCGCCACGGCTGGCGTTAATCTTTCGGTCAACCTGACCGGCGGCATCTACGTTAACCAGAGTGCCGCCTTCAGCGATTTCCACGTCACCGGTGCCAACCCGGCAGGCAATGCCAGCCTGACGGATGCGGCTTTCGTCGCGAACCGGTTCCGCGTGGTGATGTGGCGCCGCCCCGTGGCGGCGTAAGAGGAGTTTTCGCTTTAAACCTTTGTCTTTGTTGGGAGGAGAAACCGACATGAAATTTGCGCTCACCACCACCGCACTTGCCCTGATCCTGGGCCTTGCTGCGCCCGCCTTCGCCGATATCAAGATCGGTGCGACCATTTCCGAAACCGGCCCCGCCTCGTTCCTTGGCGATCCGGAAGCCAAGACGCTGAAGCTGTTGGTCGAGGAGATCAATGCGGCCGGCGGCGTCAATGGCGAGAAGCTGGAACTCGTCATCTACGACGACGGCGGCGATCCGAACAAGGCGCGCACCTTCGCGACCCGCCTTGTGGAAGACGACGAAGTCGTCGCCGTGATCGGTGGCACGACGACCGGCACCTCCATGGCGATCATTCCCGTCTTCGAGGATGCGGAAGTCCCCTTCATCTCGCTGGCCGGCGCCATCGAGATCATCGATCCGGTAAAACCCTACACCTTCAAGACGCCGCACACCGACCGCATGGCCTGTGCGAAGATTTTTGAAGACATGAAGAAGAACGCCATTACCAAGATCGGCATGATCTCCGGTTCCGACGGCTTTGGCGCGTCCATGCACAAGCAGTGCCTTTCGATCGTCGGCGACTACGGCATCGAGGTGCTGGCCGACGAGACCTATGGCCCGACCGACGCCGACATGACGCCGCAGCTTACCAACATCAAGGGCAAGGACGGCATCCAGGCCGTGCTGAACACCGGCTTCGGCCAGGGCCCGGCGATCGTCACCCGCAACTACGCCCAGCTCGCCGTTGGCCTGCCGCTCTACCAGTCGCATGGCGTTGCCTCGGATGGTTTCATCGAGCTTGCCGGCGCGGAAGCCGCGGAAGGTATTCGCCTGCCGGGTACGGCTCTGCTCGTGGCTAAGCTCCTTCCGGAAAGCGACCCGCAACGCGCCGTCGTCACGGCTTACAAGGACGCCTACGAGAAGGCGACCGGCAAGCCGGTTTCGACCTTCGGCGGTTATGCCCATGATGCGCTTCGCATCCTCGTCGATGCCATCACGCGGGCGGGCAGCGCCGAGCCGTCGGCGATCCGCGATGCGATCGAAGGCACGAAGGGTCTCGTCGGCACAACAGGCACCGTCACCATGACGGCCGAGGATCACCTCGGCCTCGATCTCTCGGCCTTCCGCATGCTGCAGATCGAAAAAGGTGGCTGGAAGATCGTCGAGTAATCGAAGCCGCCGGCCCACGCCCTTACGGCGCGGGCCGGCGCACACCGTCGTGCGCGAAGCGGAGGCCTCCATGCCCGAACTGCTGCAATTCCTTCTGTCCGGGATCACGGTCGGCGCCGTCTATGCGCTGGTCGCCCTCGGCTTCACGATCATCTACAACGCCTCCGACGTCGTGAACTTCGCGCAGGGCGAGTTCGTCATGCTCGGTGGCATGATCACCTTCTTCGCGCATGCCGCAGGCCTGCCGCTGCCGCTGGCAGCCCTGATCGCCATCATCGTCACGGCGGCGATCGGCGTGGCACTCAACAAGCTTGCGATCGAGCCCGCGCGCGGCGCCCCGGTCGTCTCGCTGATCATCATCACCATCGGCGCCTCCATCTTCATCCGTGGTGCGACGCAGCTCGTCTTCGACAAGCAGATCCACCGCTTTCCGGCCTTTTCCGGCGACCAGCCGATCCTTATCGGCGGCGCGACCATCCTGCCGCAGAGCCTGTGGGTGATTGCCGGTGCGCTCGCCGTCTTCGTCTGTCTCTGGCTGTTCTTCACCCGCACGCTGATCGGCCGCGCGGTGCTAGCAACGGCGAACAACCGCGTCGCCGCCCAGCTCGTCGGCATCAACACCAACTATGTGATGACGCTCTCCTTCGCCATGTCCGCCGCCATCGGCGCGCTCGCCGGCGTGCTGGTGACGCCGATCACGCTGACGAGCTACGATGTCGGCCTTGCATTGGCGCTGAAGGGCTTTGCCGCTGCCATGCTCGGTGGCATGGGCAACCCGAAGGGCGCTCTTGTCGGCGGCCTGCTGCTCGGTGTGCTGGAGGCCATGACGGCCGGCTATGTCAGCTCGCAATACAAGGATGCGGCCGCCTTCATTGTCATTCTCGCCGTGCTTTTCGCCATGCCGCAGGGCCTGTTCGGCCGCAAGTCGACGGATCGGGTGTGATCATGCGGCTCTCCAGCAAGGCTACCACGCTTCTCATCCTCGCCGCGGTCATCGCGATCGCGCCGGTCTTCTTCCCGTCCTCCTATTATTTCCGTGTCGGTTCGCTGATCTTCGTCAACGGCCTCGCGGTGACGGGTCTCGTCATCCTCATCGGCTATGCCGGTCAGATCAGTCTGGGACATGCGGGTTTCGCCGGCATCGGCGCCTACGCCTGTGCGCTGGCGCCTGTTCATCTCGGCCTGCATCCGGCACTCGCCGCCCTGCTCGGCGCGCTTTTGTCCGCCGCCATCGCCTACCTCGTCGGCCGGCCGATCCTGCGGCTCAAGGGCTATTATCTCGCCGTCGCCAGCCTCGGTTTCGGCATCCTCGTCTCCATGGTGCTGTCCAACGAGGCGCAACTGACCGGCGGGCCGGATGGCATGGCGGTGCCGGAACTGGGCTTGCGGGCGGTGCTGAAGGCGATCGGCATCGACCTGTCGAACACCGAATTCTGGTATGCCTTTTCCGGCCTCGTACTGGTGCTCGGCGCGTGGCTGGCGCTCAATCTCTACCATAGCCCGACAGGCCGGGCGCTCAGGGCGCTGCATGGTTCAGAGGTCGCGGCCCGCACGGTCGGCGTCGATGTCGCGCATTACAAGCTCGTCGCCTTCGTTCTCTCGGCGGTCTATGCCTCGGTGTCGGGCTCGCTCTTGGCACTGCAGAACAAGTTCATCACGCCGGATGTCGCTGGCTTCATGCACTCGATCGAGATGGTCACCATGACGGTGCTCGGCGGTGCCGGTTCCGTGCTCGGCGCAATCCTCGGGGCGGCGATCCTGACGACGCTGCCGCAGGTGCTGACGATCTTCCAGGAATACGAACAGCTCATGCTCGGCCTCGTCATGATGCTCGTCATGATCTTCATGCGCGAGGGCCTGCTGCCCTCCATTGCGCGCCGCATCCGGGGGAGGGCAGAATGAGCCTGCTTCAGATCGAAGGTTTGGGCATTGATTTCGGCGGCTTGCGCGCCGTCAACGATGTCGGCTTCTCCTTGAAACCCGGCGAGATCGTCTCCGTCATCGGCCCGAACGGCGCCGGCAAGACGACGCTGTTCAACATGATCTCCGGCGTCTATGCCCCGGCGCGCGGCCGCGTCGTGCTGGATGGCGAGGACGTCACCCGCATGCCGCCGCATCTTTTGGCGCGCCGCGGCCTGTCGCGCACCTTCCAGAACCTGCAGATCTTTCAGTCGATGAGCGTCTTGGAAAACGCCGTCGCCGGCCATCACCTGCACGAGCGCGGCTCGGTCTTTGCCGATCTCTTCTCGTTGCCCGCCGCACGGCGCCGCAGCCAGACATCCGAAGACAGTGCCCGCGCCCTGCTCGACCGCGTCGGCCTCGGCCGGGCTGCCGAGCAGGAGGCAAGCTCGCTCTCCTACGGCGCGCTGAAGCGGCTAGAAATCGCCCGCGCGCTGGCGCTGAAACCCCGCGTGCTGCTGCTCGACGAACCGGCGGCCGGCTGCAATGCGGTCGAGACGGAAGAGATCGATCACCTCATCGCACAGGTCGCGGCCGAAGGCGTCTCGATCCTGCTGGTGGAGCACGACATGAAGATGGTCATGCGCATTTCCAACCATATCGTGGTGCTCGATCACGGCGAGAAGATCGCCGAGGGGGAGCCGACGGCGATTTCACGCAACCCGCGCGTCATCGAAGCCTATCTCGGCGTCCAGGCAACGGAGGCTCAAAATGCTGACGGTTGAAGGACTGCGCTCGCGCTACGGCCGCATCGAGGTGCTGCACGGCATCGATCTCGACGTGGCGTCCGGCGAGATCGTCACGGTGGTCGGTGCCAACGGCGCCGGCAAGACGACGCTGCTCAAATGCCTCTCCGGCATCCAGCCGGTTTCGTCCGGCTCGATCGTCTTCCGCGGCGAGACGCTGACATCCGTGCCGGCGCATGCCCGCGTGCGCCGTGGCCTCGCCCAGTCGCCGGAGGGTCGGCAGATTTTCACCAACCTCACGGTGGAGGAAAATCTCCGGCTCGGCGCCTATCTCTTCGCTGACGACAAGGTGGAGCGCGATATGCAGGACGCCTTCGCGATGTTCCCGATCCTCAAGGAGAAGCGCAATCTCGCGGCGGGAGGCCTGTCCGGCGGCCAGCAGCAGATGCTAGCGATCGCCCGCGCACTGATGGCCCGCCCCTCCTGCCTGCTTCTGGACGAGCCGAGCATGGGCCTCGCCCCCATCCTCGTCGCCCAGATCTTCGATGTGGTGAAGAGCCTGAAGGCGCTCGACGTGACCGTGCTCCTCGTCGAGCAGAACGCTTTTGGCGCGCTCTCCGTCGCCGATCGCGGCTATGTCATGGAGACGGGACACATCACCATGTCCGGCCCCGCCGCCGAATTGATCGCGGACGAACGTATCCGCGCCGCCTACCTGGGAATATGACACCATGACCGTCAACATCACCCACGAAAACGCCGTCGCCGTCGTCACCGTCGACAACCCGCCCGTCAATGCGCTGTCGCAGGCGCTGCGCCAGGGTTTGATCGAAGCCGTGGCGGAGCTCGATGCCGATGCAGCGGTGAAGGCCGTCGTGCTGATCTGCGCCGGCCGTACCTTCATCGCCGGGGCGGATGTCAACGAGTTCGGCAAGCCGCCGCAGCCGCCGCATCTGCCGGATGTGGTGACGACCATCGCGGCAGCGAAAAAGCCCTGGGTCGCGGCCATTCATGGCAGCGCGCTTGGCGGCGGCCTCGAAGTGGCGCTCGGCTGTGCCTATCGCGTGGCGGTTGCCTCCGCCAGCCTCGGCCTGCCGGAAGTCAAGCTCGGCATCATCCCCGGTGCCGGTGGCACGGTGCGTTTGCCCCGCCTGATCGGCCCTGCCGCCGCCGTCGATCTGGTGACGGGCGGTAGCCCGGTCGGGGCGAAGAAGGCGCATGCGCTGGGCCTCGTCGATGCCATTATCGATGGTGACCTGCGTGCCGGTGGGATTGCCTTTGCGAACGACAGTGCCGGCAAACCGGTGCCGCAGCCGATTTCCGGCCGTGCCGTGCCGGCGGTCGAAGCCGGGTTCTGGGAGGGCGCGGAAAAGGCCGTCGCTGCCAAGACGAAACGAGAAGTCGCGCCGCTCAGGGCTTTCGCCTCGGTCCGCAACGCCAGCGAAACGGATTTCGCAAGCGCCATGGCCTTCGAGCGGGAAACCTTTCTGGAGCTGCGTGGTTCCGAGCAGGCGGCGGCGCTGCGCCATGTCTTCTTCGCCGAGCGCGCGGCACCGCGCCCGCCCGAGCTTGCCGGCGTGGCGCCGCGCGATATGCGCTCGGCGGCTGTGATTGGCGGCGGCACGATGGGGGTGGGCATTGCCGCGGCGCTGCGCGATGCCGGCCTGCCGGTAATCCTCATCGAGCGTGATGCGCCAGCGGTCGAGCGGGGACTTGCCAATATCCGCGCCATCTTCGACGGTTCGGTGAAGCGTGGCCGCATCACGCAGACGGTTGCGGATGACCGTTTGTCTGGCGTCACCGGCAGTGACGATTATGGCCTGCTTGCCGATACGGATCTCGTCATCGAAGCCGTCTTCGAGGATATCGCCGTCAAGCGCGCCGTCTTCGAAAAGCTGTCGGCGGTCTGCCGGCCGGATGCGGTGCTGGCAACGAACACCTCCTATCTCGACCCCACTGCGATCAGTGAAGGCGTAAGCCATCCCGAACGCTTCCTCGGCCTGCATTTCTTCAGCCCGGCGCACATCATGAAGCTGCTGGAGATCGTGCCGACGGAGGAGACGACGCCGGAGGTTCTGGCGACGGGCTTCGCGCTTGCCCGCCTGCTCGGCAAGATCCCGGTTCGTGCCGGCATCTGCGACGGCTTCATCGGCAACCGCATACTGAAGGTGACGCGCGCGCAGGCCGAACGGTTGCTGCTCTCGGGTGCTACGCCCTCTGCCGTCGATGCCGCCATGCGCGCCTTCGGCCTGCCGATGGGGCCGTTCGAGGCACAGGATCTCGGCGGCCTCGATATCGCTGCCTTCCAGCGCAAGGCCGCCCGCGAACGGGGCGAAGCACCCTTCGCCCCCGTCGCTGAGCGGCTCTGCGCCATCGCGCGTTTCGGCCAGAAATCGGGCGGTGGCTGGTACGACTACACCCCGGGCGACCGCGCGCCAAAACCATCGGAAACCGCGGCGGCAATCATTACCGAAGAGGCTGCGGGGCGGCCGCAGCGGTTGTGGGACGAGGCGTCGATCGCCGATGCGATCATCCTGCCGATGGTCAACGAGGCGACGCGTATTCTGGAGGAGCGCGTGGCGTTGCGTTCCGGCGATATCGACCTGGTGAAAATCCACGGTTATGGCTTTCCGCGCTGGCGCGGTGGACCGATGCACTATGCGGAAGCGCGCGGACTTGCCGAGGTTGTGGCGGTGCTCGACCAGCTTGCTGCGGAAGGCCTTGCCGATGCGCCCTGTGACGGTCTGCGCCAGACGGTGCAAACCGGTGGTTTTGCAGCGATTGCAGGGTAAGAACGATAGGCAAGCGCTGCGGTCTGTGATGAGATAGGTTTGGGAGAACAGGCATTCTGCTGGAGCCGGGGAGGGCGCGATGCAGTCGCTGATGACGCCGGGGCACAAGCCGGTACAGGTGGAAATTCTCGAGGCGGAGATCCGGCGGGTCTGCGGTTCGTTCGATCTCGAGCCGATGCGGCGCACGGGCGTCGTCAATGGCGATGTCACCACGCGGCGCGTCGGCCCGTTCGATACGGCGATCGTGGCGCTCGATGCCTCGGAGGTCGCGCGCAACACCCGCTCCATCCGGCAGGATCCCGGCGAGCATTTTTTCCTGCTGGTGCAGGATGCCGGCCAATGTCGCGTCGAGCAGGGCGATCAGGTGGCGGAGCTTCTGCCCGGCGACATGTTCCTCGTCGATTCCGTCAAGCCCTCGACCTTTCTCTATCGCGGCGAGCGCTCCAACCAGGTGTCGCTGCACATTCCGCGCGATGAGATCGTCCACCGTTTCGGCACGCTATGCACCGGCGGGCTTTCGATCTCGCGTGACGATCCGCTCTGGCTCGCCATGCGCGCCGTCATCGCAAAGATGCTGATGGAAGACGGCGCGCAGGCGCAACTTGGCGAAGCGTTCCTGTGCCTTATGGGCGCCTACCTGCATTCGACGCGTGTGATGGGCGCCGCCAACCCGGCCGAGACGCTGCTCTCGCGCGCGCTCGCTATGATCGACCGCCACCGCGCGGACCCGTCCTTCGGCCCGCGCGAACTGGCGTCGCGTCTCAACGTGCCGGAGCGCACCTTGCAGCGGCATTTCCGGCCGCTTGGCGAAACGCCGGGCCATCGGCTGCTCAATCGTCGGCTGGAGCTTGCTCATGCGCGGCTTTCCACCCACAAGGGGCAGCACCTTGCAGAGGGAGTGACCGCCGTCGCCTTCGACTGCGGCTTCAACGACCTTTCCTATTTCTACCGCGAGTTTCGCAAGAAATACGGCACGACGCCGGGTGCGGTCGCGCGCTGCCATTGACGCTTTTGTCCAAAAGGCGGGACGGCACCGTCCAAGTCTGACGCCCCGCCAAGACCTATTCTCTGCCACCAGATGTGCCCGCCGGAGGTGGGCCGTTCCTTGGAGGAGGCGGAAATGATGGAATTCAAGGCGACCATCGGTGGCAAGCCGGCAGCAGTCGGCTCGGACTTTGCCGTGCTGAACCCGGCGACGGGCGAAGAAGTCGGCCGCGCGCCGAATATGGGCGGAGCGGAGCTGGATGCGGCCGTCGCCGTCGCCAAGGCGGCGTTTGCGACATGGTCGGCGCAGAGCGACGAGGCACTGCAGGCTGCCTGTGCGGCGGTGACGGCGAAGATCGAGGAACACGCGGGCGAACTCGCCGAGATCATCACGCTGGAGCAGGGCAAGCCGCTGAACGGTCTCGGCTCGCGCTGGGAGGTTGGCGGCGCCGTCGCCTGGGCGGGCTACACGACCGGGCTTTCGATCCCGGTCAAGGTGTTGCAGGACAACGAGCAGGGTCGGATCGAACTCACCCGCAAGCCGCTCGGCGTCGTCGGCTCCATCACGCCGTGGAATTTCCCGGTCATGATCGCCGTCTGGCACATTCTTCCAGCGCTGCGCACGGGCAACACGGTCGTTGTCAAACCCTCGCCCTATACGCCGCTCTCGACACTGCGCCTCGTCGAGATCATGAACGAGGTGCTGCCGCCGGGTGTCGTCAATGTGGTGACCGGCGACGACAAGCCCTTCAATCTCGGCGGCGCCATGTCGGCGCATCCGGATATTCGCAAGATCGTCTTCACCGGCTCCTGCGCCACCGGGCAGAAGGTCATGCAATCGGCGGCCGAGACCATGAAGCGGCTGACGCTGGAACTCGGCGGCAATGATGCCGGCATCGTGCTGCCGGATGCGGACCCGGAAGCGATTGCCGAGGGCCTGTTCTGGGGCGCCTTCATCAACAACGGCCAGACCTGCGCGGCGATGAAGCGGCTCTATGTGCACGAGTCGATCCATGACGCCGTCTGCGAGGCGCTCGTCGCCTATGCGAAGGCGATCCCGGTCGGCAATGGCATGGAGGAGGCGAGCATTCTGGGGCCGATCCAGAACCGCATGCAGTTCGACAAGGTTTCGAGGCTTGTCGCGGATGCCAAGGGGCGCGGCAAGGTGCTGCTCGGCGGCGAGCCGGGCGAGGGCCTGTTCTTCCCGCCGACCATCGTGTCCGGGCTTCGCAATGGCGATGCGCTGGTCGACGAGGAGCAGTTCGGACCGGCGCTGCCGATCATCCGCTATTCCGATGTCGAGGAGGCGATCCGGCTTGCCAATGACAGCCCGAACGGGCTCGGCGGCTCCGTCTGGTCGTCCGATATTGCGGCGGCGAAGAAGGTGGCGAGCCGGCTCGCCTGCGGCTCCGTCTGGATCAACAAACACGGCGCCATCCAGCCCAATGCGCCCTTCGGCGGCGTGAAGGCCTCCGGCATCGGCGTCGAGTTCGCCGAAGAGGGGCTTGCCGAATACACCGATATCCAGGTGGTCTTCGCCTGACAGAACCAAGCAAGAAGAGGGAACGATCATGAGACTTTTTAAACATCTGGCCTCGACGGCGCTGGCGCTCGGCCTTGCCGCTGGTGCCGCGGCCGCGCATCCGCTCGATGGGCTGACGGCCGAGGAATACCAGAAGATCAACCAGATCCTGCGCGGCGAGAAGGTCGCGGACGACAACACGCTCTATCCGCTGATCGAGCTGAAGGAGCCCGCCAAGGCCGATGTGCTGGCGTGGAAGGAAGGCGACAGCCTCGACCGCAAGGCGACGGTCTATTTCACCAGCGCCGAGGGCTTTAGCGAGGCGGTGGTCAACATCACCAAGGGCACGGTCGAGAGCAATGCCAAGACCACGGGCCAGCCGATGGTGCTCTTCACCGAGTTCATGAATGCGCTGGAAGGCGCGCTCGGCCATCCGGATATGGTGGCGGGGCTTGCCAAGCGTGGCCTGAAGCCGGAACAGGCCTTCTGCCTGCCGCTGACGGGCGGCAACTTCTTCACCGAGGAATACCAGAATTCCCGCCTGATGAAGGTGCCGTGTTACCAGGTGCCGGAAGGCTCCAACTTCTATGCCAAGCCGGTCGAGGGCCTCTTTGCCATCTATGACATCGGCAAGAAGGAAGTGCAGCGCGTCATCGATACCGGCGTCGTCGAAGCGCCGAAGGACGCTTGGGGTTACACGGAGGAAGAGGTCGCCAAGCGCGTGCCGCTGCGTACCGAGACGAACCCCGTCAAGCTGGTGCAGGAAGGCGGCCCGAACTACAAGATCGACGGCAGCCATATCGAATGGGACATGTGGCGCTTCAATTTCCGCGTCGACAAGCGCCCGGGCCTCGTCGTCTCCAATCTCGATGTCAATGACGCCGGCACGTGGCGCTCGGTCATCTACCAGGCACATCTCTCCGAAGTCTTCGTGCCCTATATGGACCCGACGGAAGGCTGGTACTGGCGCACCTACATGGACAGCGGGGAATATGGTTTCGGCCTGTTCCTGAGCCCCCTTCGCGCCGGCATCGATTGCCCCTCGCATGCCACCTTCCTGCCGGCGACGATCGCCGACGACAAGGGGTCGCCGCTGGTCATTCCGGATGCGATCTGCGTCTTCGAGAGAAGCATCGGCGATCCGGCCTGGCGCCACTTCGAAGTCTTTGCGCAGACGCCGGACAAGCCGGTGCCGGCGGAAGGCCGCCCGGCCACGGAACTTGTTGTGCGCACGGCCTCGGAGGTCGGCAACTATGACTACCTGATCGACTACCGCCTGCAGCAGAACGGCCAGGTCAACATCTATGTCGGCGCCACCGGCCTCGACGCGGTGAAGGGCGTTGCTTCCACCTCGATGAAGGACCCGACGGCCAAGGCGGACACGGCCTATGGCACCTTGATCGCGCCGAACCTCGTTGCCGCCAACCACGACCATTACTTCAACTTCCGCATCGATTTCGACGTCGACCAGCCGGTAAACCATTTTTCCACAATGGATATCGTGCCGGCCAAGCTCGATGCATCGAGCCCGCGCAAGTCGATGTGGACGGTCGAGCACAAGATGCCGATGACGGAGTTGGAGGCGCGCTACAAAATCTCGTCGTCGCAGCCGCGCTACTTCCACATTTCCGACCCGTCGCGTGAAGGCTATCTCGGACATGAGCCGGGCTACATGATCCATCATGGCGACGTGTCCTACGGTCCGTTCGACTTCGAAAACGACCCGCCGATGAAGCGCAACGCCTATATCGAATATTCGGTGTGGAACACGGTCTACGATCCGGAACAGCGTTATGCCGGCGGCAAGTTCGCCATGCAGAGCGATGGGTCGGATACGCTTGCCGAATGGGTGAAGAAGGATCAGAGCCTGATGGGCAAGGACATCGTCACCTGGTTCTCCGCCGGCTTCCACCATATTCCGCGCATGGAGGACTGGCCGGTGATGTCGACGGAGTGGAAGACCGTGCACATCATGCCGCACAACTTCTTCGCCCATAACCCGGCGCTGACAATCCGGAAGTAAACGCGGCAGGCGCTGCCCCTCATCCGCCTGCCGGCACCTTCTCCCCGCAAGCGGGGAGAAGGGACACGCGGCCAAGTTTACCTCAATACGATGCGAATCTTTTTGAGGGAGGGTTTGCGTCCTTCACCTTCTCCCCGCTTGCGGGGAGAAGGTCGCGGCAGCGGGATGAGGGGCTTCTCTTCACGAACGTAAAAGGCCCGGGAGCGATCCCGGGCTTTTCTCATTCCACCGGCTGCATGTCCCCGAACACCGTCGGGATCAGCTCCGCCACCGTCGGATGGATGTGCACCGCATGCGTGATCGTCGTGTAGGGCTTGCCCGCATACATCACGTCAAGAATGCTCTGCACCGCCTCGTCGCACCCGGTGCCGAGGAGGGAAGCGCCGAGGATTTCCTTGGTGTCTGCATCAGCGATCACCTTCATGAAACCGAGCGTCTCGCCCTTTTCCTTGGCGCGGCCGACCCGCGTCATCGGCCGCGTGCCGATCAGCAGTTTACGGTCAGTCTTGCGGGCTTCCGTTTCGCTCATGCCGGCGCGGCCGAGTGGCGGGTCGATGTAGAGCGCGTAGGTCTGGATACGGTCGCTCACCTTGCGCGGCTCGTTGTCGATGAGGTTGGCGGCGACGATCTCGAAGTCGTTGTAGGCGGTATGGGTGAAGGCGCCGCGGCCGTTGCAATCGCCCATCGCGAAAATGCCGGGTACGTTGGTTTCCAGCCGCTCGTCGACGGTGATGTAGCCGCGCTTGTCCGTTGCGACACCCGCCTTGTCGAGGCCGAGATCGTCGGTGTTCGGCCGCCGTCCGGTGGCGAGCAGGATGTGCGAGCCTATGATCTCTGGCGCGCCGGCCGTGCAATCGACGCCGACCCCGACGCCGCCCTCCTGCCGGAAGAAGCGGATGCACTCCGCGCCTGTGCGAATCTGGATGCCCTCGCGCTCGAGGATGTCGCGCACCGCGGTGCTGACGTCCTCGTCCTCGCGTGCAATCAGCCGCGGCCCTTTTTCGATCACCGTCACCTCGGAGCCGAAGCGGCGGAACATCTGGGCGAACTCCAGCCCGATATAGCTGCCGCCAATGACGACCAGGTGTTTCGGCACCTCCGTCAGGTCCATCATCGACACGTTGTCGAGATAGGGCACGTCCCCAACGCCCGGAAAATCCGGCACGACGGCGCGGCCGCCGACATTGAGGAAGACCTGTTTTGCCGACAGCAGGTCGTCGCCGACGCGGATGTCCGTCGGGCTTTCGAAGCGCGCATGGCCGCGAATGAAGGTGAGGCCTTCCATGCCCATCAGCCAATCCTCGTTGCCCTTGCGGGCATCGAAACGCACCTTTTCCTTGCGCGCCATGACCTTGGCGAAGTCGATGGAAATATCGCCCGTCACCACGCCGTATTCTGCGCCGCGGCGGGCGAGGTGGGCGGCATAGGCGCTGGCGACCATGGCCTTGGTTGGCATGCAGCCGGTGTTGACGCAGGTGCCGCCGACGAGCTTTCGCTCGATGAGGGCGACCTTTTTCCCCGCGGCCGTCAGCCGGCCGGCAAGTGACGGGCCGGCCTGGCCGGCGCCGATGATGACGGCGTCGAACGTCTGCATCAGACGACCGACGAGACGACGAAGAGGCCGAGAAGAACGGCGACCACATCTTCGAGCAATGCAATGGGCAAGTCCCTGCCGCCGGTGGCTGCGACGAGGCGCTGGCGGGCTTCCGCTCCACCGAGCGTGCCGATGACTGCACCGACGACACCGGCCACGAGGCCGCCGACCAGCGAGCCGCCCGTGGTGCCGATGACCGCGCCGCAAAACGCGCCACTGACGATGCGGGCGCCGAACTGCTGCGGCACCTTGCGGCTCGGCGTGCTCGGCAACTGGTCGGTGACGAATTCGACGAGCGCCAGGACACCGAAAATATAGGGTGTGAAACGATAGGCCAGGAAGGCGGCCCAGGTGCCGGAGACTGGCAGCCAGCCGAGTGCTGCGCCGATGCTCACCGCTGCCGGTGCGGTCATCGCCCGAAGCCCCGCCACGACACCGATCAACAATGCGAGAATGTAGATGCTCATGCGTCCCCCACGAAAATCTGCGCCGGGCATCAGGCCCGGGATGGTCCCCGGCAGGTGATGAAGTGCGGTATTGGAAAGCAGGACTGGGCCGCTGCCGAGAGTGTCGGATGCGACCATGAATTGCAACGCGTTTCTGTTGCCAAAAGCCTTGTCTTCGCACAATCTCGAAAGCGCTTTGAACGCGGCAATAAACGTCGTGCGGTAACCCGTCCACGCGGTCTGTTTTTTGCGATTTGCCGCCATATATGGAATGCTTTGCCCGGACGGGCTTTTCGAAACGTGGTCTGAATGCCGCCACGGGTTCCCGCACAGAACGAGAGGTTTTTCACATGCGCCCAACCGTCAAATTCCTAGGAGCAGCTCTGGCGCTCGGCCTTGCAGCCGGTGCCGCCCAGGCCCAGGTCGTCGTCTCGTCGAAGATCGACACCGAAGGCGGCGTGCTCGGCAATATCATCCTGTCGGTTCTGAACGCCAACGGCATCCAGACGACGGACCGCGTGCAGCTCGGTGCGACGCCGGTCGTGCGCCAGGCGATCATCGCGGGCGAGATCGACATCTATCCGGAATATACCGGCAATGCCGCGTTCTTCTTCGAAAAGGCCGATGATCCGGCCTGGAAGGATGCCACCAAGGCCTATGAACTTGCCAAGACGCTCGATTTCGACGCCAACAAGATCGTCTGGCTGACGCCGTCGCCAGCCAACAACACCTGGGCGATTGCGCTGCGCAAGGACGTCGCCGAGCCGAACAAGCTCGCGACGCTGACCGACTTCGGCAAGTACGTTGCGGGTGGTGGGCAGGTGGTGTTGGCCGCTTCCTCCGAATTCGTGAATTCGGCCGCAGCTCTTCCCGCCTTCCAGACGACCTATGCCTTCACGCTGAAGCCGGAACAGTTGATCACGCTGTCGGGCGGCGACACGGCCGCAACGATCGCCGCCGCTGCCAACCAGACGAACGGCGCGAACGCCGCGATGGTCTACGGCACGGATGGCGGCATCGCGCCGTCGGGCCTCGTCGTTTTGCAAGACGACAAGGGCGTGCAGCCGGTCTACCAGCCGTCGCCGATCATCCGCGAAGAGGTACTGAAGGCCAATCCGCAGATCGAGGAAATTCTCAAGCCCGTCTTCGAGAAGCTCGACCTCGTGACGCTGCAGGATCTCAACGGCCGCGTCCAGGTCGGCGGCGAGCCGGCCAAGGCGGTCGCCGAAGACTTCCTCAAGAAGAACGGCTTCCTCAAGTAAGCTCGTCTGTCCTCCGTCCATTCGGGCGGAGGACCTCTCTTCCAGAAAGCGTTTATGCGGTTCAGAATCGACAAGCTCGGCGTGGTGATCGCCGCATTGCTGGCTTATGGCGCCTTTCTGACGCCGTTTGCCCAGTTCAGGGCCAACCGCATCGTGCCGGGCGAGGCGCGGTCTATCCTTGAGGCCCTTCCCTCCGGGCTTGGCGCGGCGCTTCTCGCCTTCATCGTCCTTTCCCTCATCCTTATCGTGCTGAAGACGCCGACGGTCTTCCGGCTGGTGCTGGGGCTGGTGGCGCTTCTCGTGCTGGCCGTCCTCATCGGCCTTTCCGCCGGCCACCTGACACCGCCGGAAAACACCTATGCCCGCGTGTCGCCAGCCTCCGGCTTCTGGCTGCTCAGCTTCGCCTTCGCGCTGGTGACGGCGGATGCGCTGGCGCGGCTGAAGCTCCCGCCGCTCGCCCGTGTCGCGCTGCTCGCGGCTGTGGCCGCTGCCGTCGCGGCGCTGCTGATGTCCGGCGCCTGGGACGGTCTCTCGATCCTCAAGGAATATGGCAGCCGCGCCGAAACCTTCTGGCTGGAGGCGAGCCGCCACGTCATGCTGGCGCTCGGCTCGCTTGCCGCAGCGACCCTCGTCGGCCTGCCGCTCGGCATCCTCTGCCATCGCGTCGAGGCGCTCCGCGCCGGCGTGCTCAATGTGCTGAACATCATCCAGACGATCCCGTCGATCGCGCTCTTCGGCCTGCTGATCGCGCCGCTCGGCTGGATCGCACTTCACGTGCCGGGCGCTGCAGCGCTCGGCATTCGCGGCATCGGTGCGGCACCCGCCTTCGTGGCGCTGTTCCTTTATTCGCTGCTGCCCGTCGTCGCCAATACGGTCGTCGGCCTTGCCGGTGTGCCGCGAGATGCCAACGACGCCGCGCGCGGCATCGGCATGACGGATCGCCAGCGGCTGTTCGGCGTCGAGCTGCCGCTCGCCTTCCCGGTCATTCTCACCGGCATCCGCATCGTGCTCGTGCAGAATATCGGCCTTGCCACGATCGCGGCGCTGATCGGCGGCGGCGGGTTCGGCGTCTTCGTCTTCCAGGGCATCGGCCAGACGGCCATGGACCTCGTGCTGCTCGGCGCGGTGCCGACCGTCGCACTCGCCTTCGCCGCCGCCATCGTGCTCGATGCCGCGACCGAACTTTCCAGCAACAAACCCGGCAGGGCCGCATGATCGAGATCGACAGCATCACCAAGCGCTACGGCGATACGACCGTCGTCGACAATGTCTCGATGACCATCGCGCCGCGCACGATCACCGTCATCGTCGGCACGTCCGGCTCCGGCAAGACGACGCTGATGCGCATGATCAACCGCCTCGTCGAGCCGACCTCGGGAAAGATCCTGATCGACGGCGAGCCGAACAGCGCGATCCCCGGCTACGAGCTGCGCCGCCGCATCGGCTACGCCATCCAGGGCCATGGCCTCTTCCCGCATCGCACGGTCGGCGAAAACATCGCCACCGTGCCGACGCTGCTCGGCTGGGAAAAGAGCCGCATCGACGCCAAGGTCAAGGAACTGCTGACCCTCTTCCAGCTCGATCCGGCGGCCTTCGGCCCACGTTATCCGCACGAGCTTTCCGGTGGTCAGCAGCAGCGCGTCGGCGTTGCCCGGGCGCTTGCCGCGGAGCCGAATATTCTGCTGATGGACGAACCTTTTGGCGCGCTCGACCCGGTCATCAGGGCCAAGGCGCAGGAGGATTTGCTGGCAATCCAGAAACATTTCGGCACGACTATCGTGCTCGTCACGCACGACATGGAAGAGGCCTTCCACCTCGCCGACAAGATTGCGGTGATGGACAAGGGCAAGATCGTGCAATACGCCGCGCCGGAAGAGATGCTGGTAAACCCGGCCACCGATTTTGTCGAAACGCTGATCGGTGCCGGCGAGCGGCCGTTCCGGCTGCTCTCGATCGGTTCCGTTGGAGACGCCACCGAGGCCGGGGAGGCGGAAGGCGAAGCCATTGCCGCCGCCACGAGCCAGCGCGACGCACTCTCCGCGCTGCTCTGGGCCGGCCGCGACGCCCTGCCGGTCGTCGGCGCGGATGGCGCGCCTCTCGGCCGCGTCACGCTCGCCGGTCTTGCCCGTCGCGCCGCGAGGCCGCAATGAAGCGGCTCCTGCCAATCCTGCTGAGACTGGCGGCGCTGATCATCCTCATCGCCTTCCTCGTCCAGCCCATGCTGTTCGAACCGCTTTTGAAGCCGCTCGTGCAGGCCAATGCGCCGGCTATCTACAACCAGGGCAGTCTGCTTTCGCTGACGCTTTCCCATCTCGCCACGGTCTTCACCGCGACGCTCGCCGCGACCATCGTCGCCGTTGGCCTCGCCATCCTCGTCACAAGGCCGATCGGCGCGGAGTTTCTGCCGCTGTCGCGCAGCCTGGTGAATATCGGCCAGACCTTTCCGCCCGTCGCGGTGCTGGCGCTCGCCGTTCCCGCCGTCGGCTTCGGCGAAAAGCCGACGCTGATCGCGCTCTTCCTCTACGGCCTGCTGCCGATCTTCGAGAATGCCATGACGGGCCTCTCCACCCTGCCGCCGGCCATCGTCGAGGCGGCGCGCGGCACGGGCATGACGGCGTGGCAGCGGCTCACCAAGGTGGAAGTGCCGCTGGCGCTGCCCGTCATTCTCGCCGGCATCCGTCTGTCGGTGACCATCAGCCTCGCCACGGCAACGATCGGCTCGACGGTTGCGGCGAAGACACTCGGCGAGGTCATCATTGCCGGCCTGCAATCCAACAATCTCGCCTTCGTGCTGCAAGGCGGCCTGGTCGTCGCGGTGCTGGCGGTGCTGATCTACGATGCTTTTTCTGCCGTCGAACGCGTGCTGGCGCGTCGCGCCGGCCGGGTCTAGAGCATTTCCGCGTTTCTTCGAATTGTGAAAACGCTCCGACTTTTTATTCTCGCGCAAAACCGCTGCGCACTTTTGCTGGAATTGCTTTAGCGGATCAGGATCGCCCGAAAGTCGTTGACGTTGGTGCCCGTCGGGCCGGTATCGAAGATATCACCTATAGAATCGAAGGCGCTGTAGGCGTCGTGGCCCATCAGGTGCGTTCTGGGCTCGATGCCGGCGGCGCGCATGCGCAGGATACTTTCACCATCGGCAAAGGCTCCGGCATTGTGCTCCGAGCCGTCGCGACCGTCCGTATCGGCGGCCAGCGCCTGCACATTCGGCAGACCATCGATGGCATGGGCGAAGGAGAGCAGGAACTCCGTGTTGCGCCCGCCCTTGCCATACCCTTCGTCGCGGATCGTCACCGTCGTCTCTCCACCGGAGAGGATGACGACGGGGGTGGCGAAGGGCCTTCCGTGATGGCGCACCTCGCGGGCGAGTGCGGCATGCATCAGCCCGATATCCCGTGCCTCGCCTTCGATCGAATCCGACAGGATGACCGGCGTGATGCCCGCTGCTTTCGCCGTCGCTGCCGCGGCCTCCAGCGAGACACGCGCGGAGGCGATGACATGGTGCTCGTGCCGGGCGAAGACGGGGTCGTCCGGCCCTGCCGCAGCGGCCTCGGGCGATGCAAGATGCTCCATCACCGCCGCGGGCAGCGTCATGCGATGTTGCTGGACGATCGCCAGCGCGTCCTGCGGCGTCGACGTGTCGGGGATCGTCGGGCCGGACGCGACGTGGGCGGGGTTGTCGCCGGGAATGTCCGAAATGATCAGGCTTACCACCCGGGCCGGATGGGCCGCATGCGCCAGTCGCCCGCCCTTGATGCGCGAGACGTGCTTGCGCACGACGTTCATGGCCGAGATCGGCGCGCCGAAGGCGAGCAGCGCCCTGTTGACCGCGATTTCGTCGGCCAGCGTCAGCATGCCCGCCGGGGCCGGCAGCAGCGCCGAGCCGCCGCCGGAGACAAGCGCGATGACAAGGTCGTCTTCCGTCAGATCGCGCAGGAGGGCAAACAGCCGCGCCGAGGCGGCGATGCCGGCCTCGTCGGGAACGGGATGGGCGGCCTGCAAGACTTCGATCTGCCGGCACGCCGCCACCGGGCCGTGCTGCGCGACGACGGTGCCTTCCAGCGGGCCATTCCACAGGCTTTCCAGCGCGGCCGCCATCTGGCTTGCCGCCTTGCCGGCGCCGATGACCACGGTGCGCCCTTTCGGCCTTTCCGGCAGGTGCGCGCGGATCGCGGCTACAGGATCGGCAGCCTCGACGGCAGCGTTGAACAGCGAGGCGAGGAAGGCGCGGGCGTCTTCGATCATGAGGCTCAGTCGTCGGTTTCGAGGTCGTAGACGAGAATGCCCGCGATGCCGCCTTCTGCGGCGGCGACCAGACGGCCGCCGGTCTGCTTGTGCTCGGGATCTTCCAGATAGGCGTCGCGGGCAAAACTGTCCGCGAAATCGACGATGAAGCCGTCGCCAAACCCCTTGTCCATGCCCTCTTCCGGGCTGACATTGGTGCCGATATGCACGGCGAGCATGCCCGGGAGACGGCTCTTCAGCGCGTCGATCTCGTTGAACAGTTCGGCCTTGTAGTGGGCGGAAATGGTCGGCTTGAAGTGGATGAAGACACAATGGCGGATCATGGCTGCCCCTATCGGATGTTGGCGCGGGCGCGCGGACGCGCGTCGTTGCGTTCATGTTGGAAGACCTGGGCCGGCAGTGCCGGCAGGCCGCGAATGATGTCGGCGCCCTTCTCGCCCACCATGATGGTCGGCGCATTGGTGTTGGCGGAAGGAACGCGCGGCATGACGGAACTGTCGCAGACACGCAGACCTTCAAGCCCATGCACCTTCAAATCGAGCCCGACGACCGCATCCGCGCCCGTGCCCATCTTGCAGGTGCCGACCGGATGGTGGTCGGTCTTGGCATTGGCGCAACCGTAGTCGAACAGCTCCTCGTCGGTCATCGCCTTCGGTCCCGGCAGGCGCTCGGCCATGACGAAGGGTTTCAGCGCGGCCTGCTGCAGGATTTCGCGGGCAATCTTCAGGCCCTCGATCGACATTTTGCGATCGTGCGGGTCTTCCCAATAATTCGGGTCGATCAGCGGTGCGGCGGAAGGATCGGCGGAGGAAAGCCGCACCGTGCCCTTCGAGCGTGGATGCAGGTAGGCGGAATTCAGCGTCACGCCGGCATTCTTCAGCTTCTCCACGCCCGCCTCAATGCCGGAACCGAGACCGAGATGGAACTGGATATCCGGCGAGCGGGCATCCGGATCGGCATACCAGAAGCCGCCCGTCTCGAAGAGCGAGGAGGCGACGGGGCCGGAGCGGAACAGCACATATTGCAGGCCGGCCCACAGCGTACGGTGAAGTTTGGCGACGCCGTCATAGGTGTGGTCGCCGGTGCATTCGGAAATCACGAACAGGTCGAGATGATCCTGCAGGTTGGAGCCGACGCCGGGCAGGTCGTGTTTTACCGGAACGCCGACGGATTTCAGGTGGTCGGCCGGGCCGATGCCGGATTGCTGCAGCAGTTTTGGCGAGCCGATGGCGCCGGACGAGACCAGCACCTCGCGCTCCGCCCGAATGGTCTCGACGCCCTTGCCCGTCACCACCTCGACGCCGACAGCACGAGAACCTTCGAGCACGATGCGGGCGACGCGGGCGCCGGTGCGGATCGTCAGGTTCTTTCGGTCCTTGATCGGCGAGAGATAGGCAAGCGAGGCGGAGGAGCGGCGGCGGTTGCGCTGGGTCAGCTGGTAGAAGCCGACGCCGGCCTGCTGGCGACCGTTGAAATCGTGGTTGTAGGGAATGCCGAGTTCCTGGCCGGCGCGGATATAGGCGTCGCAGATCGGCAGCGCCGAAACCGGCATGGAAACGCCGAGTGGCCCGCCATAGGCGTGGTAGTCGTCGGCAAAACGCTGGTTGTCCTCGGCGCGCTTGAAGTAGGGCAGGATTTCCCGGTAGCTCCACCCTTCGCAACCGTCTTCGCTGGCCCAGAGGTCGTAGTCTGCCGCGTTGCCACGGGCATAAAGCTGGGCGTTGATCGAGGAGCCGCCGCCGATCACCTTGGCCTGTGTGTAGCGCAGCACGCGGCCCTTCATGTGCTTCTGCGGCACGGTCTCCCAGCCCCAGCTCGCGACGCCCTTGGTCATCTTGGCAAACCCCGCCGGCATGTGGAACAGCGGGTTCCAGTCCCCGCCGCCGGCCTCCAGCAGCAGTACGCGCACAGTGGGGTCTTCCGAGAGCCGGTTCGCCAGCACGCAGCCGGCGGGTCCTGCGCCGGTGATGATGTAGTCGTAGGTCATGCCTTGGTCCTCAGAATTTGTGCTTCGGGCGCATGGCGGCTCAGAGCCGGCCGATCGATAGCCCGCCGTCGAGATTGATCACCGAGCCGGTGGCGAAGCCGAACTTGCCGGTGGCGAGTGCGGCGGCGGCCGCGCCGATATCGTCCGGTTCGCCCCAGCGCTTCATCGGCACGAGGCCGCCCTCGATCAGCGCGTCGTATTTCGCCGAAACGCCGGCCGTCATGTCCGAGCGGATGATGCCAGGGCGGATCTCGAAGACGGAGATGCCTGTGTCCGCCAGGCGCAGCGCCAGACCCTGGCTGAAGGCGGCAAGTCCCGCCTTGGTCATGCAATAGTCGAGCCGTTCCGGCGAGGTGAGCCCCGCCGAGACGGAGGTGATGTTGATGATCGCGCGAGGGCCGGTGGCCTGTTTCGCGTGCAGCATCGCCTTCAGGACGGCCTGCGTGAAGAATACCGTGCCGCGCAGGTTTGTCGCGACGATGGTGTCGAAATTCTCCGGTGCCAGATCGAGGAAATCGCCGCGCAGGACCGAGGCGATGCCTGCATTGTTGACGAGGCAGTTGATGGCGCCGAGCCTGTCTTCAACCGTCGCAACGGTTGCCGCGTGGCCGGATAGATCGGCAAGGTCGGCCTTGAGATAGATTGCTCGGCCAGCGAACTCGGCGAGCATGGCGTCGGTCGCGGCGTCACCATCGCCGATGCCGGTGATGGCGATGTCGAAACCGTCCGCGGCAAGGGCTTTTGCGATGCCAAGGCCGATGCCGCGGCGACCGCCGGTGACGATGGCAACGGGGCGTGCTGTTGTCGTCATGCGGCAAGATCCCTCGATTTGATGTGGGTCGCGACGCGCAGCGCCTGGGCGGCAACACTGAGTGCCGGGTTCACCGCGGCCGAGGTCGGCAGGTAGGAGGCGTCGACCACGAAGAGGTTCGGATGGTCGTAGGCCCGGCACCAGATGTCGAGCGGTGCCGTCGTCGGATCGTTGCCGATGCGCACCGTGCCGCACTGGTGCGACGGCGTGCGCTTGTCGAAGGGGCGGGTGAGCACGATGGGGAAGCCGGCCTTCTTCAGGGCGCCCTTCAGCTTGGTGACGAGGTCGAGATGGGCCTGCCAGTTGGTGCGCGTCCACTTCATGACGATCCGGTCGCGGTCGACCATGATGCGGCTTTCGGGATGCGGCAGGTCCTCGCTCATCGCGTAGAAATCGATGGTGTGGGCGGCGACCTGTTCCAGCAGCCATTCCGGCACGGAGGGCATGTTGGCTTTCAGGATCTTGCCGGAGACGCGGCCGAGCAACTGGACATTGCCAAGCGGCGCGCCGCCATTGCCGTCGGAGAGGTAGTAGTCGTTGAAGCCAAAACTCTTCTGGTAGACGGAGGTGTTTTTATAGAAGGGCGAGACGCCGATCACAGCGCTCGAATTGTGGTTCATGAAGTTGCGGCCGACCTGGTCGGAGCTGTTGGCAAGTCCGTTCGGGAAGGCATCTGAAGCCGAGCGGAGCAGGAGCACGGCCGATTGCACGGCGCCGGCCGAAAGGATCACCAGCTTCGGCGAGATGCTCCGGGCTTCATCGCCCTGCATATAGTGCACGGTCGAAATGCTGCGGCCATGCGGTGCGGTGGCAAGCCGTGTCACCCGGCAAAGGGTGCGCAGTTCGACATTCGGGTATTTCAGCGCTTCGGCAAGCGCCGCACTTTCCGCATCCATCTTGCCGTCATTGCTGTTCGGATGGGCATCCCATGGTGTCTTCGCCTTGGCGAGCCAGCGGTCGATATCGACGCCGAGCGGCAGCGAATAGGGATGCAGGCCGTTTGCCTTCATCCTGGCGCGGACCTTCGCGATGGCTTGTTCGTCCGGTACGGGCGGAAAGGGGTAGGGCGCGGAATGGTGCGGCTCGGTCGGGTCTTCGCCGAGCGTGCCGCGCACATTGAAGAGTTTTTCGGCGGCGGAGTACCACGGTTCCAGCTCTTCATAGGGGAAGGGCCAGGCGGGGGAGACGCCTTCGCGATGCTTCATCTCCTCGAAGTCTTCCCTACGGTAGCGCACCAGCACCGCGCCGTAGAACTTCGAATTGCCGCCGACATTGTAGTAGTTGCCGGGGTTGAAGGCCGTGCCGTCGGCCTCATACCACATCTCCTTCGGGCGAAAATGGCCGCGCTGGAAGATGGCGCGCTGGTCGCGGTTTTCCGGGCGGTCGGGCAGGTGGTCGCCCGCTTCCAGGATGACGATCCTTGCGCCCGTCGGGGCGAGCGCGGCGGCCATGGTGGAGCCGCCGATGCCCGATCCGATGATGACGATGTCCGGCTGCGTGGTCATGACCTACTCAAGCGATACGAAGCTGACTTGCGGGGTCGAAGAACACCGCCTTGTCGAGGTTGAAGGCAAGGCGCGCCGTCTGGCCGGGGGTGATGCCCACGTCGGCACGCAGGCGGGCGACGATCTGCTTGCCGCCGAGATGGGTGACGGCGAAGGTGTCTGCGCCGGCGGGCTCCACCACTTCGATCAGGCAATCGCCCTCGGCGAGGGTGCGGGCATTGCGGTCCGCGCCGTCCGGGTCGGTCAGGGCTTCCGGGCGGATACCGAAGATCACGTCCTTGCCCTTGTAGGCGGAAAGGCTGCCTGGCGCGTTTGGCACGGAAAGTACGAGCGGTTCGGCCTGGGGGCGGGCAAGCGACACGGCCATGCCGGAGCCGTTCTGCTCGATCTTCGCCGAAAGCAGGTTCATCGCCGGCGATCCCATGAAGTCGGCGACGAAGATGTTGGCGGGGTTGTTGTAGATTTCCGCCGGCGAGCCGAACTGTTGCAGCACGCCGTCCTTCAGCACGGCGATCTTGGTGGCGAGCGTCATCGCCTCGATCTGGTCGTGCGTCACGTAGACGATGGTGGTCTTCATGCGCTGGTGCAGGCGCTTGATTTCCGTGCGCATATCGACGCGCAGTTTTGCGTCGAGGTTCGACAGCGGTTCGTCGAACAGGAAGAGTTTCGGATCGCGCACCAGAGCGCGGCCCATGGCGACGCGCTGGCGCTGGCCGCCGGAGAGCTGGCCCGGCTTGCGATCCAGAAGATGGCCGATCTGCAGCATGTCGGCGACCTGCTTGATCGCCTTTTCACGCTCGTCCTTCGGCACGCCGCGGATTTCCATGCCGAAGGCGATGTTGCCGCCGACCGTCATGTTCGGATAGAGCGCGTAGGACTGGAATACCATCGCGATATCGCGCTTGGAAGGGTGCAGGCCCGCGACCGAGCGGCCGTCGATGGCGATGTCGCCGGAGGTAATCGGCTCCAGGCCGGCGATCGTGTTGAGCAGCGTGGACTTGCCGCAGCCGGACGGGCCGACGAGCACGAGGAAGCCGCCCTGCTCGATCTCGAGATTGATGTCCTTCAGGATTTCGAGCGAGCCGTAGGATTTGCGCAGGTTGCTGATCTTCAGGAAAGACATGGACATTATCCTTTCACCGCGCCGGACATCAGGCCGCGCACGAAATACCGTCCGGAGACGATGTAGACGATGAGGGTGGGGAGTGCGGCGAGGATCGCGCCGGCGAAGTGCACGTTGTATTCCTTCACGCCCGTCGAGGACTGGACGAGGTTGTTGAGCGCAACCGTCATCGGCGTCGTACCCGCGCCGGAGAAGGAGGCGCCGAACAGGAAGTCGTTCCAGATATTGGTGAACTGCCAGATGACCGAGACGACGATGATCGGCCCCGAAGACGGCAGCAGGATGCGGTAGAAGATCTGGAAGAAGCTTGCGCCATCGATCTGCGCCGCGCGCACCAGCTCGGTCGGGAAGTTTTCGTAATAGTTGCGGAAATAGAGCGTCGTGAAGCCGAGGCCATACACGACATGCACCAGGATCAGGCCCCAGAGCGAACCGGCAAGCCCCAGCATGCCGAGGATGCGCGCCATCGGGATCAGCACGATCTGGAACGGAATGAAGCAGGAGAGCAGAAGCAGGCCGAAGAAGACGTTCGAGCCCCTGAACTGCCACTTGGTCAGCACATAGCCGTTCAGCGCACCGATGATGGTGGAGATCGCGACGGCAGGAACGACCATCAGGATCGAGTTGATGAAGAAGGGGCGAAGACCCGTCGGCTCCACGCCGATCTGCGCCGTCGACCAGGCTTGCAGCCAGGGTTCGATCGTCCAGACCTTCGGCAGGTTCAGCATGCCGCCCTGGCGGATTTCCTCCAGCGGCTTCAGCGAGTTCACCAGCATCACGTAGAGCGGCAGCAGGTAGTAGACCGCAAACAGGATGAGGGCGGTGTAGATCAGGGCGCGCGTCAGCTTGTTGTGCGAGATGACGTTGTCGGGATTTTGAGCGCTCATCGGCCTTTGCCTCCGCGGATTTCGGAATAGAGGTAGGGGACGATGATCGAGAAGATCATGACCAGCATGATGATGGCCGACGAGGCGCCGATGCCCATCTGGTTGCGGGTAAACGTGTAGGAATACATGAAGGTCGCCGGCAGTTCGGTCGCCTGGCCGGGGCCGCCGCCGGTAAGCGCCACGACAAGGTCGTAGGCCTTGATGGCGAGGTGGGCGAGCACGACGAAGGCGGAGAGGAAGACCGGGCGCATCAGCGGAATGATGATGCGGCGGTAGATGGTCGAGGTCGAGGCGCCGTCGATCTGGGCGGCCTTGATGATCTCGTTGTCGACGCCGCGGAGCCCGGCGAGGAACATCGCCATGACGAAGCCGGACGACTGCCAGACGGCGGCGATCACCACGCAGTAGATCGCGTAGTTGCGGTCCTTGATCCAGCTGAAGGCAAAGCTTTCCCAGCCCCAGAGGTGCATGGTGTTCTCAAGCCCGATGCCGGGATCGAGGAACCACTTCCAGGCAGTGCCCGTCACAATGAAGGAGAGCGCCATCGGGTAGAGGTAGATCGGCCGGAGAATCCCCTCGGCGCGGATCTTCTGGTCGAGCAGGATGGCGAGGCCGAGCCCCAGCACCGAGCAGATGACGATGTAGAGCGAGGCGAAGATCGCGAGGTTGGAGATCGCCCGCCACCAATGCGGCAGCGCCCAGAGCTTGGAGTAATTGCTCAGTCCCACGAAATTGTAGGAGGGCAGCATTTTGCTGTCCGTCAGCGACAGGAAGCCCGTATAGGCGATGAAGCCGTAGACGAAGACGAGCACGATGAGGAAACTGGGCGCCAGCACGAGCTTCGGCAGAAGCTCCTGCAGCCGGTTTCGGCTATCCATGGTCGGTACCACCGTTGAAATCGGGTTGCAGGGCGGCCAGTGGCCCCCTCATCCGGCTGCCGCTACCTTCTCCCGACTGGGGAAAAGGGCTTTGCCGCGACTGTCAGGTTCCCTCTCCCCAGCGGGGAGAGGGCAGGGTGAAGGGGGCTAGCCCCTTACTTCGCAGCCTCGACGGCGGTCTTCAGTTCCGCCACGGCTTGTTCGGAGGTGAGTTCGCCGTTGAACTGGCGGGTCACGACGTCATAGATCGCGTTCTTGACGGAGGCCGGGTTGGCGTGGCCATGCGCCATGGAGCCGAACAGCGAGCCGTTGGTGTTCGCTTCTGCGAGATCCTTGATCGCCTTCTTGCCGCAATCGTCGAAGGCTTCATCCGAGACGTCGGTGCGGGCAGGCGCCGAGCCCTTGACCACGTTGAAGGCCGACTGGAAGGCCGGGCTTTCGATGGCGGTCGCCATTTCGAGCTGCGACGGGACTTTGGCGTCGGCAACCTTGAACATCGCGAACTGGTCGGAGTTGAAGGTGACGGAGCCCTGCGTGCCCGGGAAGCGCATGCAGACGAAGTCCGTGCCCGGCTTCTTGCCGGCCTTGATGAATTCGCCCTTCGCCCAGTCGCCCATGAACTGCACGCCGGCCTTGCCTTCGATGACCATGGCGGACGCGAGGTTCCAGTCACGGCCCGAGAAGTTGTCGTCCACGTAGGAGCGCAGCTTCGTCATGCGGTCGAAGGCTTCCTTCATCTGGGCGCCGCCCAGCGTGTCCGGATCGAGGTCGATGAACGCCTTCTTGTAGAAGTCGTTGCCGAAGGACAGCACGACCGCGTCGAAGATCGTCGCGTCCTGCCACGGCTGGCCACCATGGGCAACCGGCGTGATGCCCTGTTCCTTGAACTTGTCGAGGAGAGCAACAAGCTCGTCCCAGTTCGCCGGCTCCTTGCCGCCCGCCTTGTCGAGAGCTGCCTTGTTGACCCAGACCCAGTTCGTGGAGTGCACGTTGACCGGGGCTGCGATCCAGTGGCCGTCATACTTGGAGAACTGCTGAAGCGCGGTCGGGATGACCTTGTCCCAGCCTTCCTTGGCGGCGATGTCGTCGAGATTGCCGAGTGCGCCTTCCTTGGCCCAGTCGAGAATATCGAAGCCGAGCATCTGCACCGCGGTCGGCGCATTGCCGGCCGTGACGCGGGCGCGCAGCACCGTCATGGCTTCCGTGCCGCCACCGCCGGCAACCGGCATGTCGGTCCAGGAAATGCCCTTGGCTTCCAGATCCTTCTTCAGAACATCGAGAGCGGCGGCTTCGCCACCCGAGGTCCACCAGTGCAGAACCTCGACGCCTTCGGCTGCCTTGGCGGACATGCCGCCCATCGTCATCATCACCGCGGCGATTGCGGTGGTTGTTAGAAACTTGCGCATCGTATTCCTCCCGTTTGCAAGTTCGAGGGCGAGAGCCTCCTCCCGCCGATTTCCCCGAGGCCCTTGAAGGCATCGGAATTCCGTTTGCGGCTCAAAGTGCCGTGCCAATTTAAAACGTTGTAAATTTGCGGAGTCAAGCCACCCGAGGCGTCGGCTGCAGCTGCTTTCGCAAATGCAGTAAATTCGGGCAGTTCAGGCGATTGGCGAAAATTCTGGCGCTTGTTGCGCTGCACGGAAAACGTTTTAAATTCTGTGCGGTGCAAGATTGCTAGAGGCGTAGCGCGTCGGTATGGTGCCGCCGATTGACGTCCGCCATCCAAAGAAATGCACCCGTGTCCCGCATCGAAAAGCCCGCCGACAGTGAACCCGCCCGCAGCCCGTCCCGAGCCGGCAAGCCGACGCTGAAGACGATTGCCGAACTGACGGGTCTGGCGATCACCACGGTCTCCCGCGCGCTCGGCAATGCGCCGCAGATTTCCGAAAACACCCGCCGCCGCGTGCACGAGGTCGCCGCCGAGATCGGTTACCTGCCCGACCGCGCCGCGCAGCGCCTCAAGACCGGCCGCACCAATGTCATTTCCGTGCTGCTCGATCCGCACGAGGAAATTCTGGGCTTCGGCACGTCCATCATGCATGGCCTGGCGCGCGCGCTCCAGACGACGCCCTACCATCTCATCGTCACGCCGAATTTTCTCGACGGCAGCAATGTCGATGCCGTCAACTACATCATCCGCAACGGCATGGCCGACGGCCTGATCTTTTCGCGCACAGAACCCTTCGATCCGCGCGTGCGGCTGCTGCTCGAAAACGGCTTTCCCTTCGTCACGCACGGCCGCACGGAATTTTCCACCCCGCACGCCTTCGTCGACTACGACAATTACGCTTTCGCCTACGAGGCCACCAGGCGCCTGATCGTCAAGGGCCGGCGCAAGGTCACGATCATCCTGCCGCCGAAGCGGCTGACGTTCCACCAGCACATGCTGCACGGCTTCATGACCGCGGTGCGCGAGGCCGGTATCGCCTACGAAATTCCCGACACGCTCGATCTCGACAGTCCGGCCGACACGATCCGTGACTATGTGCGCCGCCGCAGCGGTGAGCCCGATCCGCCGGACGGTTTCGCCTGTCCCGGCGAAGTTTCGGCGCTCGCCACCATCACTGGTATGAGCGACCAGGGCCTTACCCTCGGCACGGAATACGACATCGTCGCCAAGCAGACCTCGCTGCTTTTGAGCCAGATCCAGCCCAAGGTCGAGACGATCTATGAGGACCTCAAGGCGGCCGGCGAGGCCATGGGGCAGTTGCTCTTGCAGCGCATCGCCGGCGAGCCCGTCGAGGACCTCACGATCCTGCAAAGCCCGCAATTCGGCTTCCCGACGCCCTGAGCGGGCGGCAAAGCCGATCCCATCCATGATTGTCGGGAAGGGTTTTGTCATCGCGGCATCCACCAGCCGGTGCGCGCGCCCATGTGCATGTTGAGCGTCTTAGTCTCGGTATAATCCTCCACGGCATGGCGGCCGAGTTCGCGGCCGAGGCCGGACTGGCGATAGCCGCCGAAGGGCAGTTCGGATGCGCCATCCATGAAGGTGTTCATCCAGACCGTGCCGGCGCGCACCTTGCGGCCGATCGTAAGACACGTGTCGAAGTCGCGGCTCCACACACTGGCCGACAGGCCGTAGTCGATGGCATTGGCGATGCGGATCGCCTCTTCCGTCGTCTCGAAGGTCAGAACCGAAAGGACAGGACCGAAGACCTCCTCACGGGCGACCGCCATGTCGGGCAAAACGCCGGAGAGGATGGTCGGTGCCATGAACTGGCCAAGGCCGAGATCGAGTGCTTCGCCGCCGAGCGCCACCGATGCGCCGGCCTTCGCCGCGTCGATTACGAAGGTGCCGATCTTTTCGAGATGCTGCGGCGTGATGATTGCGCCGAGCTGGGTCGTCGGGTCCAGCGGATCACCGACCTTCACCTTGCTCGCCAAGTCCGCAATGCGCGCCGTCACCTCGGCTGCGATCGACTTGTGCAGGATCAACCGCGAGCCGGCATTGCAGCATTCGCCAGCGTTGAAATAGGCGCCGAAGACGGCGGCGTCGATGAATTCGTCGAGGTTCGCGTCGGGGAACACGATCTGCGGGTTCTTGCCGCCGAGTTCCAGCGAGACCTTCTTCAGCGTCTGCGCGGCATTGGCCATCGTCAGGCGGCCGACGCCGGTGGATCCGGTAAACGAGATCATGTCCACGTCGGGATGGGTGGTCATCGGTGCGCCGACCTCGGGGCCGGTGCCGGTCAGGATGTTGACGACACCGGCGGGCACGCCCGCTTCGATGAGGATTTCGCCGAGCACCAGCGTCGAGCCGGAGGTGAGCTCCGAAGGCTTGACGACCGTCGTGCAGCCGGCGGCGAGCGCGAAGGGCAGCTTCTGGCTGACGATCAGGAAGGGAAAGTTCCATGGCGTGATGATCGAAACGACGCCGATCGCCTCGCGCAGCACGACGCCGAGCGTGCCTTCACCGAGCGTGTTGTAGCTTTCGCCGTGCAGGTCGCGGGCAAGGGCCGCGGCATAGCGCCAGATATCGGCAGCACCGCCGAGTTCGCCCTTGGCCTGGCTGATCGGCTTGCCGCTTTCGATGCAGTCGAGGAAGGCCAGTTCATCGGCACGCGCGGCGATAAGATCCGCAGCCTTCAGCAGGATGTTGGATCGCTCGGCGCCCGTCATGGTCGGCCATGGACCGTGGTCGAAGGCCTTGCGGGCGGCTGCGATGGCGCGTTCGGCATCGGCCTTGGTGCCGGCTGGATAGCGGCTGACCACGATGCCGTGGCCGGGTGCCACGCGTTCGAGCGCGGGGCCTGCGCCTTCCGTCCAGACGCCGTCGATCAGCATGCGGAAATCGCGTGCTTTGAAGTTTTCCAGCGCCTTCGGCTTCACATGCGCGGTCATTACCATTCTCCCTTGAACTCTGCGGGGCGCTTACCCGTGAAGGCGGCGACGCCTTCCTTCAGGTCCCCGGTCTTGGCGACGAGGATCGAGCCCAGGGCCTCCACCGCCGCACCATTGTCTTCGCCGTTTGCCACGGCGATCATCAATTTCGAGACTTCCGTCGCCGCAGGTCCGCGGGCCGCGATGCGCGCGGCATAGGCCTTTGCAGCCTCGACGGCCGTACCCGTTTCCACAACCTGGTCGACGATGCCGAGCGTCTGCGCCTCCACGGCGGTCAGCACCTCGCCGCCGAGCAGCATGCGCCGCACGGTCTGCGCGCCAAAGCGCTTCACCAGCCGCTGGGTACCGGACCAGCCCGGAACCATGCCGAGGCCGGCTTCCGGCAGGCCGATCTTCACCTGCGTTTCGGCGATGCGAATGTCGGCGGCAGCCGCCAGTTCCAGCCCGCCACCGAGCGCGTGGCCGTTGACGGCGGCGATCAGCGGCATGCGCAACGTCGCCAGCCGTTCGAACACCCGGTGGCCGAAGCGCACCCAGGCATGGCCGAATTCATTGGCTTCCATGCCGGCCCAGGCGCGGATATCGCCGCCCGCCGAAAAGGCCTTGCCTTCGCCGGTCAGGACCGCGACGCGCACGGCGGCATTCGCCTCGACCGCGTCGCAGGCAGCGGAAAGCTCCTTCAGCATGTCGATGTCGAAGGCGTTCGCCTTTTCCGGCCGCGCGACGGTGATCGTCGCGACGTCGCCTTCAATGGAGATGCGGATGCGCGGCTCAGCCATGGTGTGCTCCTGCCAGCTGGCGCGGAGCCTTCTGCGGCAGCGTCAGGCCGATCGGCGCATCCGTGAACAGCGCGGCATCCATGACCTTCAGGTCCGGCGAGACGATGAGGTCGAATTCCGACTGGTCGAGGATGTGCGCCTGAAGATCGACGCCCGGTGCGATCTCGGTGAGCACGATGCCCTCCGGCGTCAGCTTCAGCACGCAGCGCTCGGTGACATAGGTGATGTCCTGCCCCTGCGCCACGCCGCGCGGGCCGGAGAAGGTGACGTGCTCGACGGCGTTGACCAGCTTCTTGAGCTTGCCTTCCTTCTCGATCACCAGCTTGCCGCCCTCGACGGCGAGCTTGGCGCCGGCATTGAACATGCCGGAGAAGACGATCTTCTTCGCCCGTGCCGTGATGTCGACGAAGCCGCCGGCGCCCGCCGTCACATGCGGCCGGAAGGAGAGTTTCGACACGTTGACCGAGCCGTCCTTGCCGATTTCCAGGAAGGAGAGCAGCGAGGCATCGAAGCCCGCGCCCTGGAAATAGGTGAACTGATAGGGCGAGGGCATGAAGGCATCGGCATTCGACGCGCAGCCGAAGGCGAAATCGAGCAGCGGCACGCCGCCGACCGCACCCTGTTCGATCACCCAGGTGACGGCGCCGTGCAAGCCCTCTTCGAGGAGGATACGCGGCACGTTGGCGGAAATGCCGAAGCCGAGATTGACGGCGCTGCCGGCCTGCAGTTCCTGCGCCACGCGGCGGGCGATGACCTTCTGGATATTGAATTCCGGCACGCGGAATGTGTCGAGCGGCCGGAAGATTTCGCCGGAGATCGCCGGATCGTAGAGTGTCTGCGTCGTCTGCTTCTGGTCGGGATCGACCACGACGTAGTCGACCAGCATGCCGGGCACGCGCACGTCGTGCGGCTTCAGCGAGCCTTCCTTCACGATGCGCTTGACCTGCGCAATGACGATGCCGCCATTGTTGCGGGCGGCGAGCGCCTGGTCGAGGCCACCAAGATAGGCGCCTTCGTGTTCATAGGTCAGGTTGCCGCGCTCGTCGGCCGTCGTGGCGCGAATGATCGCCACCTGCGGCGCGATCGCCTTGAAATACAGCCACTCCTCACCGGCAAAGGTGATTTTTTCGACGACCGGGGTCTTTGCCGCCGAAGCGTTCATCGCGCAGCCTTCGCGGCTCGGATCGACGAAGGTTTCGAGGCCGACCTTGGTGATCACGCCCGGGCGCTTGGCGGCGGCCTCGCGGTGCATGTCGAAGAGAATGCCGGACGGGACGTTGTAGGCGGCGACCTCGTCGCTGCCGATCATCTGCCAGATCAGCGGCGGTTCGGACGAGGAGGGGCCGGAGGGATAGGAGCCACCGATGATCGTCTTCAGCAGGCCCTTTTTCGCGATGTAGTCCACGCCCTTGATGCCGCTCATGTCGCCGGCGGCGATCGGATGCAGCGTGGTGAGGTTCTGCGGATGGCCGGTCTCGTCGAAGCGCTCGCCGATCGCCTTCAGCGTCAGGTCCGGGCAGCCGAGGCCGGAGGAGGAGGAGACCGAAACGACGGCGCCGTCCGGGATCAGGTCTGCGGCCTGGCGTGGCGTGATATGCTTGCTCATGGTCTTTTAGAGTCCAGGTTCGATGCTGACCGTACGGCCCGTGCGGGCCGCCTCGACGACCGCCAGCCCGGTGGCCAGCGACCAGACGCCGTCTTCGCCCGTGGCGGAGGGCTGTCCCTTGCCGGCGATGGCCGCATGAAAGGCGGCAAGTGCCGTTTCGTAGAGGTTGCGGTGATCGAGCGGCATGTCCTGTTCGCCATTCGCATCGTGCAGCGTCACGGTGCCGGCGGCGCGCTGGCTCATGACGTTGCGGCCGATCAGCGAACCGTCCGTGCCGTGCACTTCCAGGCCGGTTTCGGCGTATTTGGTGGTGAAACCATCGTGGAACTGCGCAATCACGCCGTTCTCGAAGCGCAGCACACCCATCACCGCATCTTCCAGCCCGGCCTTGCCCATGCCGCCGGCCTGCGAAAAGGCGATCGCTTCCACCGGATTGGCGTCCAGCACGAAGCGCAGCGTGTCGGCGTCGTGCACGGTGATGTCGAGGATCACGCCGCCGCCGGCTTCCGGCTTGTCGAGGCGCCAGCCCTGCAGGTGCGGCGGCAGGTAGACGGCATGGAAGACGCGGGCCGACAGCGGCTGGCCGATGCGGCCGGCCTTGATCGCCGCGCGCATGGCGCCGTGTGTCGCCGCATTGCGCAGGTGATGGTTCGTCGCCATGACGACGCCGGCGTCCCTTGCGGCCTTGACCATGCCGTGGGCATCCTCAAGCGACATCGCGAGCGGCTTTTCGCAGAGAATATGCTTTCCCGCTTTGGCCGCCGCCAGCGCCTGGTCGCGGTGCAACTCGTTGGTCGTCGAAATATAGACGGCGTCGATTTCGGGGTCGTTCACCAGGTCGGCGAGCGTGGTGACCGATTTCGCAATGCCCTGCGCATCCGCATAGGCCCTGCCGCGCTCGGCATTCGTGCTCATCACGGAGACGATTTCGCCGCCCGTCGCGCGGATCGCGCCGATCACCCATTCCTTGGCGATTGTGCTCGCCCCGATCAAACCCCACCGTGTCATGCCGAAATCCTCCTCGTCTTGTCGCTCGATCCGGCGCCGCAGCTCTGTCGCACGACGAGGCGCACGGAACTGACGATCGCCTCGGGCTCTACCCGGCCCGCATTGATCTTTTTCAAAAGCAGTTGCGCCGCACGCCGGCCCATGCCCTGCGGGTCGACGGAAACCGTCGTCAGCGCGGGTACTGCGGTCTCGGCCTCGATCACGTCGTCGAAGCCGACCACGCCGAAATCGCGACCGGGCTCCTTGCCGGCGGCCCGCAGGCCATCGCAGACGCCAAAGGCGGCCGCGTCGTTGAAGCACAGTGCAGCGGTCGGCGGTTCGGGCAGCAGCAAGGCGCGCTCGATGGCCGCGACACCGCCGGCGCGCGATGCCGTTGTGGCGATGACGAGGGAATTCGGAGCCTCAAGCCCACCCTCCGCCAGTGCCTCGCGCCAGCCCTGGACACGCTCGGTAAAGACCGTGGTGTTCGAGATGCCGCCGAGAAAGGCGATGCGGCGATGGCCGAGCGCGATAAGGTGGCGCACGGCATCCTTCGCGCCTGCATAATTGTCGGAAAACAGCGTCGAGACCTTGGCGCCGACCACATTGCGCACCACGGCGACGACGGGAATGCCGCTTGCCACCAGCGGCTTCAGGTCTGCGGCTTCCGTGCCGCGGGCGGGCGAGAAGATGAGACCGGCAATGCCGTGTTCACGCATGGAGGCGATGACCTCGCGCTGGCGGTCGACACTTTCGGCGGAGTTCGACAGGAACTGGACATAGCCGGCAGACTGCATGACCATGTCCATGCCGACGGCGAGTTCCGCGAAGAAGGAGTTGGTGAGGTCGTTGACGATGATGCCGATGATGCGCGAGGAGGCGGACTGGCGCAGGTTCGCAGCACCGCGATTGTAGACATAGCCGAGCTCGCGAATGGTGGCGTTCACCTTGGCGCGGGTCACCTCGTTCACGAGCGGGCTCGCCTGCAGGACGAGCGATACCGTCGACTTCGACACGCCGGCAGCGCGCGCAATATCGATGACGGTCACCCGGCCTTTGTTCACGATCAGTCCTCCCTGTGCGAGCTGCAATGTGCTCGCTTGTGGGATGCAGTTAATTGGATCGTTCCAAATTTGTCAAGTGCGTTTGATGAAGATTGAAGGCATATGTCGACCTGGTCTTCTAGTGAAGCAACATCCTCTCCACTCGTTTTGGCGGGCGTGCTTTGGTCAATCCCAACCCAGGCGTAGCCTGATTTGAGGTTGATGCGCGGGGATAGGCAGGGCGGACGAGGGGCCACGGCAGTTTCCTGTCCTGTCATTTCATCAGGGGCGGCCTGCCGCCAATTGGAGTGCTCCAAAAAATCGCACTTGAAATTTGGAACGATCTAAATTATTGCCCTGAGAAACCCTTGGGAGGATTTCATGCCGATCAACCTTTCCCTGCCGCGTGCCGATGGTGGCGTCGAAGCCTACGCTCTCGTGGGAACGCCCACGGCGCGTCCCGCCGGCGTGCCCGTCTTCAGCCGTATCGCCTATGCCGCGGCCCATGTGGTATCGGACCCGCGTCGCGATACGCGCCCCTGGGAGGCGCCGGCCGTCGATTGGGATGCCACGATGGCCTTCCGCCATCACCTCTGGTCGCTCGGCTTCCGCATCGCCGAGGCGATGGATACGGCGCAGCGCGGCATGGGACTCGATTGGGCCGGCGCGCAGGAACTGATCCGCCGGTCGCTCGCGGACGCGAGGACGGTGCCGGGCGCCGATCTCGCCTGCGGCGCAGGCACGGATCACCTGAACCCGGCCGATGCCCGCTCGCTGGACGATGTGATCGCGGCCTATGAGGAACAGGTCGGCTTTGTCGAAAAGCATGGCGGCCGCGCGATCATGATGGCCAGCCGCGCGCTTGCCCGTCTCGCCAAATCGCCGGACGATTACCGCAAGGTCTATGGCCGCATCCTCGGCCAGGCGAAGGACAAGGTCGTGCTGCACTGGCTCGGCGACATGTTCGATCCGCAGTTGAAGGGCTATTGGGGCTCGGACAGTTTCGAGCCGGCGCTCGATGCGGTGCTGTCGATCATCGACGAAAATCGTGACAAGGTCGAAGGCATCAAGATCTCGCTTCTGGAAAACGCCAAGGAAGTGGCGCTGCGCGATCGCCTGCCGGAGGGCGTGCTTTGCTTCACGGGCGACGATTTCAACTATGCCGAACTGATCGAGGGCGATGGGCGCAAATACAGCCATGCGCTGCTCGGCATCTTCGATGCGGTGGCGCCGCAGGCCTCGACGGCGCTGGCTTCGCTGGCCGCCGGCGACGTTGCGACGTTCCGCTCGGTCATCGAACCGACCGTACCGCTGTCGCGCAAGATCTTCGAGGCGCCGACGCAGTACTACAAGGCAGGCGTTGTCTTCCTTGCCTGGCTGAACGGCCATCAAGATCACTTCACCATGCCGGCCGGCATGCAGTCCGCGCGCGGCGTGTTGCACTATGCCGATGTCTTCCGCCTCGCCGACCAGGCAAATGTGCTCGACAAGCCGGATCTGGCCGCAGAGCGCATGAAAAGCCTGATGACCGTGCTCGGGGTGCGTTGAGATAGCTGTGGATGACCGGCCCTTTGGCCGGTCGCTTCGTCCATCCGGCGCTAAACTCCGCCTCCTCGAAAGCGTGACGGGAGCGGACGATGACGGATGTGAAGATCGGCGAAAGCTGGAAGGCGCCGCTCGCGGCGGAATTCTCCAGTCCCTACATGGCCGACCTGAAGACCTTTCTGCTGGAGCAGAAGCAGGACGGGCGGCGCATCTTCCCCAAGGGCCCCGAATATTTTCGCGCGCTGGACCTGACGCCGCTCGATGAGGTGCGGGTCGTCATTCTCGGTCAGGACCCTTACCACGGCGAAGGACAGGCGCACGGACTGTGCTTTTCCGTGCAACCCGGCGTGCGCATTCCGCCGTCGCTCGTCAATATCTACAAGGAATTGCAGGACGACCTCGGCATTGCGCGGGCTAGCCATGGCTTCCTCGAACATTGGGCCAAGCAAGGCGTGCTGCTGCTCAACAGCGTCCTGACGGTGGAAATGGGCCGCGCCGCCTCGCATCAGGGCAAGGGCTGGGAACGGTTCACGGATGCGGTGATCCGCGCCGTCAACGAGCAGGAAAAACCCGTCGTCTTCATCCTCTGGGGCTCGTACGCGCAGAAGAAGGCCGCCTTCGTCGATAGCAAGCGCCACCTCGTGTTGCGCTCGCCGCATCCATCCCCACTCTCCGCGCACAACGGGTTTTTCGGCACGAAGCCGTTTTCCAAGGCGAATGCCTTTCTCGAAAAACACGGCCGCAAGCCGATCGACTGGCAGTTGCCGGGCACGCCGGAATAGAAATCGGCGGGATGCGGTGATAGATTTTACCGCATGGCTCCCACCGGTTCCGTCATCGACTGGCTGCTCGCTTCGGATCCCGCGATCCGCTGGCAGGTGATGCGCGACCTCCTCGATGCGCCGGAAGCGGAATGGCAGGCCGAGCGCGCCAGGGTGGAAACCGAAGGCTGGGGCGCGCGGCTCCTCTCCCATCAGGATCAGGATGGCCAATGGGCCGGTGGCGCCTTCATGCCGGCCGGCTACACGGAAGAGAACTGGCGCGAGCTCGGCCAGGCCTGGACCGCCACCTGTTTTTCCCTGCAGCAGCTTTACGACTTCGGCCTCGATCCTTCATCGGCACGGGCGCGGCGTACGGTTGATCTCATTGCGAAAAATTCGCGCTGGGACCATGACGGCCAACCTTTCTGGGATGGCGAGGTCGAGGAATGCATCAATGCCCGCACGGTGATGGTGGGCGTCTATTTCGGTGTCGAGGTCTCGCCGATCGTCGAGCGCTTGCTGGGCGAACGACAGCCGGATGGCGGCTGGAACTGCGAGCGGTGCAACGGCTCGCATCGCTCGTCCTTCCACACGACGATCAATGTGCTGGAAGGGCTTCTCGAATACGAAAGCGCCAAGGGCGCCACGGCGAAAACGCGCGCAGCGCGGTCAGCCGGTGAAGCCTATCTGCTGGAACGCGGTCTCTTCCGCCGCCTCGGCACCGGTGCGCCAGCGGATGAACGCTATCTGAAATTTCTCAACCCAAACCGCTGGCGTTACGATGTTCTGCGCGGGCTGGAGTATTTTCGCACGGCGTCTCTGGCGACGGGGGCTGTGCCCGATCCTCGTCTGCGCGAGGCGATCGGCCATCTGCGCTCCCGGCAGTCGGACGACGGCACCTGGCCGCTCGACTGGACCTTGAAGGGGCCGGTCTGGTTCGAGATGGAAGTGCCGGGACAGCCCTCGCGCTGGATCACGCTTCGGGCTTTGCGCGTGCTGCGCTGGTGGGATGAAAACGCCGGCCGATGACGGACACCGGCCGGCGGTTTCCGGTTAGCGTACCAGCGTCTCGTCGAGCAGCGCCATCACCTTTTCCGCATCGATGCCGATGCAGGCATGCTGGCTCGGCAGGTCGTCCCAGTTGCCGGGCGGGAAGCTGCGGGTGTCCGGCTTCTGGATCGTCTGGCCATCGGCAATGCCGCCGGCGACGACGCGGATCGCGCCGCTGCGCGTTGTGAAGAGTTCGGGGGCGACGAGATAGACGCAGGCGCAGCTGTCATGCACCACCATGCCCTCGTCCTTCACATGCTGGCCGTAGAAATCGATGTAGAACTGCGAGATGTCGGAGAGCAATTTCAGGTGCTTGCCGTTCTGCGCCGTGAGGTCGGCCAGCCGCTTGCGCAGCATCACGGTCTTCATCGTCACGTCGAGACCGACGACGACCACCTTCCATGGCGCCCCCATCACGACATCCGCCGCTTCCGGGTCGCCGTGGATATTGGCTTCGGCGGCCGGCGTGATGTTGCCGGGCACGTCGAAGGCGCCACCCATGATGATGACCTGCTTGACGAGGCCGGCGATCTCAGGGTCTTCCTTCAGCGCATAGGCAAGGTTCGACATGCGGCCGACGGCGATCAGCGTCACCTCGCCGGGATTGGCGCGGACCGTCTCGATGATGAAGCGGTGCGCCGGGCGCGGATCGAGCGGCAGGTCGATCGAGTCCGGCACATCGATATTGCCGAGCCCGTCATGGCCGTGAATCATCACCGGCCAGTCGATCGGGTTGCGCATCGGATTGTAGGTCTTGCCGTCACCCTTCGCCACCGGCGCCCCGATGCCCCATTCGCGCTTCAAAAACAGCGCGTTGCGCGTCGTCGTCTCGATCGAGGCATTGCCGAAGACGGTGGTGATACCGATCAGATCGATCTCGGGGTGATTGTGCAGGAACAGCAGCGCCATCGCGTCGTCGACGCCGGGATCCGTATCGAAAATAACCTTGTGCATGGTCGTTTCTTTCTTTTTGTTGTCCTGGAGATCGCGCGTTTACTGGAAGCGGGCGATGGAGAAGGGGGCGAGCGCTGTTTCCCCTTCGCCAGCCAGCAACCGGGCGACATGGCGCCCGGTCGTTGCCGAAAGCGTGAGGCCGAGATGGCCATGGCCGAAGGCGAAGGCGATGCGCGGATCGCCGGGATGCAGGCTGATGACGGGCAGCGTATCCGGCGTCGAGGGGCGCCGCCCCATCCACTCCGTGCCGCCCTCTTCCGGAAGGTCGGGCACGTAGCGCCGCATCTTCCTGCGCATCGCGGCGGCACGCTTGTAATTGGCGGGCGCTTCCGGCGAGGCGAGTTCCACGGCGCCACCAACGCGCAGCGCATTCTCGAAGGGTGTCGCGACAAAGCCGTGTTCGGAGAAGAACACCGGCATTTCCAGCGTGGTCGATGGGTTCATGAAGGTCGTGTTGTAGCCGCGCTCGGTTTCAAGCAGCACGGTCAGGCCGAGATCGGCGACGAAACGGCGCGACCACACGCCCGAGGTGATCGCCAGCCGATCGAAGGTGAATTCGCCGCCGCCTTCCGTCCTGACGACGATGCCGTTCTCGGCGCGCGCCACCGATGAGACGGTGGCATCGAGCAGCGTCGCGCGCTCGCGCAGCACCGCCTGCAGCCGGCGCAGGAAGGTCAGCGGATATTCGAAGGTCTTGTAGCCGTCGCTGAAGGTGGCGCCGGCAAAGGCGCCTTGCAGAGCCGGCACACGGCGGCGGGTTTCCTCGGCGTCCAGTTTTTCGACATTGCAGCCGATCAGTCTGGCATTCTCTGTCTCGTGCGCGAAAGCCTTGTCGCGGGCCGCAGCAGTGTCGAAAACGGTCATGGCGCCCGTATCGCGCATATGGCCGGATATGCCGGCGAAATTTCCGAGGCGCACATGATCGGCCTCGGCCGTCTTCATGAGGTAGAGCATGGCTGCGCGGCTCGCTGTGACGTTTGCCGAGCGCGCGGAGAGCAGGAACTTGAAAAGCCAGGGTGTGAGCGCCGGCAGGTCCTGCCAGCGAACGGTCAGCGGCCCAAGTGGATCAAGCAGCCATCTTGGCACGGAGAGCAGCATGTCCGGCCGGGCGAGCGGGTCGATTTCCGGTACGGCCAGGATGCCCGCATTGCCGACGGATGCCGGCAGGCCACCGGCATCCCGCTCGAGGATGGTGACGCTGTGGCCCTGCTCCAACAGATTGAGCGCTGTAGCGCAACCCATGAGGCCACCGCCGACGATACCGATATGCGCCATGCCGTCCCGCTGCTTGTTCTCGTCTTCATTGGGCCTGCCGCGAAGCACGGCCGACCGGTCGCGGCGGACGATAGACGGAAACCGCACCTCTGTCGACAGAGCCGCAGCCGTGCCGGATCAAGCCTCCTGTACCGGCCTGCGGCTTTGCAGCACGTTGCGGAAGAAGGCCAGGACGAAGAGGATGGTCATCAAAAGCACGATGGTCGGCGCCGGCGCACTGTCGATCAGGAAGCTCAGCCAGATGCCGAAGAACGTCGCTCCGACCGCAACCGCGACGGCAACCATCAGCATGCTCGGAAAGCGCCGGGTGACGAGCGCGGCAATGGCGCCGGGCGCCACCAGCATGGCGATCGCGATGATGATGCCGACCGCCTTCAGCGCGCCGACCACGACCAGCGACAGCACGGCAAGCAGGCCGTAATGCAGCAGCTTGACCGGCAGGCCGATGGCGGATGCGTGCTGCCGGTCGAAGGCATGCACCAGCAGGTCCTTGCGGAAAAGCAGGATGAAGCCGGTCGAGGCAAGCGCGATGACAGCCGTTTCGACGAGATCCGAGACGGCGATGCCGAGCATGTCGCCGAACAGGATGTGGTCGAGATGGATGTCCGGCTGGATCTTGACGTAGAGCACCAGCCCGATCGCGAACATGCCGGAGAAGACGATGCCGAGGATGGTGTCTTCCTTCACCCGGCTGTTGTCCTTGAGGTAGCCGGCGGCGAGCGCGCAGAATAGGCCTGCGACGAAGGCGCCGACCGCAAAGGGCAGGCCGACCACATAGGCGATGACCACACCCGGCAACACGGCATGCGAGACCGCATCGCCCATCAGCGACCAGCCTTTCAGCACCAGATAACAGGACAGCAGCGCCATCGGCACGGCAATCATCAGCGTCACCAGAAAGGCATTCTGCATGAAGGCGAGTTGGAAGGGCATGATGACGAGTTCAAGCGTCTCGTTCATGGCTGGGCACCTTCCACCGGTTCGAGCGCCAGCCGGCCCTTGCGGCGTGCGGCAAGCAGGCCGTGTTTGGGGGCAAAGAGGAAGGCCAGCAGGAAGATCGCCGTTTGCAGCACGACGATGATGCCGCCGGTCGCACCGTCGAGGAAGTAGGAAATATAGGCACCGACGAAGCTCGTGCCGGCGCCAAGCGATGCGGCGATGACGATCAGCCGCTGGAAGCGGTCGGTGAGCAGATAGGCGGTGGCACCCGGCGTCACCACCATGGCGATGACGAGGAAAGCGCCGACCGTCTGCATCGCTGCGACCGTCGAGGCGCTGAGCAGCGTGAAGAACAGGATTTTCAGGCCCGTCGGGTTGAGACCGATGGAGCGGGCGTGACTTTCATCGAAGAAGGTGACCATAAGGTCCTTCCACTTGAACAGCAGGATGATGAGCGTGACGGCGCCGATAATGGCGAGCTGGATCGTATCCTCCGGGCTGACGGCGAGGATGTTGCCGAGCACGATGGTCTGGATGTTCACCGGCGTCGGCGACAGCGACACCATGAAGAGGCCGAGGCCGAAGAAGGAGGAGAAGATCATGCCGATGATGGCGTCTTCCTTCAGTTTCGTCTTGCGGTTGAGGAAGAGCATGGCGGCGGCAGCAAGCCCGCCGGAGAGGAAGGCACCGGCCGCAAAGGGCAGGCCGAGCATATAGGCGCCGGCAACGCCCGGCACGATCGAATGCGAGAGCGCATCGCCGATCAGCGACCAGCCTTTCAGCATGAGATAGGCGGAGAGGAAACCGCAGATGCAGCCGACCAGCGCGCTGACCCACATGGCGTTGACCATGTAGCTGTAACCGAAGGGCTCGAGGAGCATGTCGATCACGGCGTCTTCTCCTTCTCGGGCTCGCCGTAGATGACGAAGGGGCGCTCGTCGTCGGTGATGACGGTGATCGAGCGCTTGTCCTCGTCGTCGTGCAGGTCGTGGCCGCCGAGAATGAAGTGACGCAGCACGCCGCCGAAGGCGCGCTCCAGGTTGGCCTCGGTGAAGGTCTCCTTCGTCGGGCCGGAGGCGATGACCGTGCCCTTGACGAAGACCGTGCGGTCGCAGAAATCCGGCACGCTGCCGAGATTGTGGGTCGAGACCAGCATGACGCGGCCCTCGTCGCGCAGTTTGCCGAGCAGTTCGACGATCTGTTCTTCCGTGTTGACGTCGACGCCGGTGAAGGGTTCGTCGAGCAGGATCACCTGACCCTCCTGCGCCAGCGCCCGCGCAAGGAAGACACGTTTGCGCTGTCCGCCCGAAAGCTCGCCGATCTGGCGCTTGCGGAAGGCCGCCATATTGACCCGCGACAGCGCCTCGGCGACCATCTCATGGTCGTGCTTGGTGGCGATGCGCAGCCAGTTCATGTGGCCGTAGCGGCCCATCATCACCACGTCCTCGACGAGCACGGGAAACGTCCAGTCGACCTCTTCGGCCTGCGGCACATAGGCGACGAGATTCTTTTTCAGCGCCTCCTTCACGGAGAGGCCGAGGATCGTCACCTTGCCGGCGGCGACCGGCACGAAACCCATGATCGCCTTGAAAAGCGTCGATTTACCCGCACCATTGACGCCGACGAGCGCCGTGATCGTGCCTTTCGGCACGGAGAAGCTGGCATGGCGGAGCGCCGTCATGCCGTTGCGATAGGTGACGGTCACGTCTTCCGCGACGATGCCGTCCACCGGCTTCGGCTTGCCGCCCATCATCATTGCGACAGACCTTTCACGATAGTCTCGGAGGTCACGCGCAACAGGTCGAGATAGGTCGGCACCGGGCCGTCCGCCTCGCTCAGCGAGTCGACATAGAGGATGCCGCCATAGGTGGCGCCGGTCTCTGCTGCGACCTGCTTGGCCGGGTCGGCGGAGACAGTGCTTTCGCTGAAAACGACGTGGATATTGTGCTCGCGCATGGCGTCGATCACCGCCTTCACCTGCTTGGGCGTGCCCTGCTGGTCGGCATTGATCGGCCAGAGGAACAGTTCCTTGAGGCCGAAATCGCGGGTGAGGTAGCTGAAGGCGCCTTCGCTGGTGACGAGCCAGCGCTTTTCCGCCGGCAGCGCGCCGATCTTCGCCTTCATCTCCTCGCCGAGCGCCGTGATCTTTGCGCTGTAAGCCTTGGCGTTGGCGTCATAGGTCGCGGCATTGGCGGGATCGAGCGCCACCAAGGCCTTGCGGATATTCTCGACATAGATCAGCGCATTGTTCGGCGACATCCAGGCATGCGGGTTCGGCTTGCCCTGGTAGGGGCCTTCCACGATGCTCATCGGCTCGATGCCGTCGCTGACCGTGACGTTCGGCACGTCGCCGAGATTGACGAGGAATTTCTGGAACCAGAGTTCGAGATTGAGGCCGTTCCACAGCACCAGATCGCCATCCTGTGCCTTCAGGATGTCGCGCGGCGTCGGCTGGTAATTGTGAATCTCGGCACCCGGCTTGGTGATCGATTCCACGACCGCCGCGTCGCCCGCGACGTTCGACGCGATGTCGGCGATGATGGTGAAGGTCGTGACGACCTTCGGCTTTTCCTGTGCGATTGCGGGGGCGGCGGAAACCAGCGTCAGGCTTACAAGAAGGGCATTGAACGAACGGCGGAGCATCGGCTCTCCTGAGCTGCTTTTGCGAATGAGTTGCATTAAACTATAGGGCGCTTTCGCCGCCTGTCAACGCAATTGCAAATCATTCGCAAAAACGCTCCGAAATCGAACGCCCGCGTTTAAAACTTCCGAAACGCCCGGCATGTAATGTGCGCAAAGTTCGCGTGGTCTCGGCGCGGTCCTTGTTCCTGCGTTCCAAGAGAAGTCTGTCGCCCGTGAAGTTCCTTCCGACCTCGTTCCGCTTGTCCCGGAAGCTTCTCATCATCGTCGCCGGTGTCGTCGTGCTCACCGGTGCATCCGGTGCCGCTGCGATTTTCGTCGGGCGCGAAGCGCTGCTTGGGCCTCCCTCAGAGCAGGTGTCGGGCGTCGCCTGCACCACGGTCACCACCGTTCGCCTTGACCGCAACGGCCAGCACTGGCTGCGCAAATATGTGCGCTCGGACGCCAAGGACGGCGAAGTGCGCATCAAGACGGCGCTGCGCGTCGCCGGTGCCGTCTCCAACCATGAGGCGGCCGATCTCTACCAGGTCATCCTGCTCGATGCGGCAGGCCCGATAAACCGCGCCGACATGCGCGGCCGCGCCATCGGCGCCGAAGTGCTTTTCGCCCGCGATCCTTCCGCCATCCCCGGCATGAACGCGCCCTTCGTCGCACGCTATACCGATGGCAAGCCGGCCGAAAACGGCGAGTTCTACGGCGAGCGCAAGGAGTTGTCGCTCGAGGAGATCAAGACCATCGTCACGGGCATGGAAGAGCGGGCGGATTGCGTCGATCCGAATGCAGTGGCGGACGAAGGCGGCGGCCACGGCGAGGCGAAGGCCGAAGCCGGCCACGAAGCGCCGGCCGAAGGTGAGGCCGGCGGAGACCATGCCGCAGCCAAGGGCGAGGCCTCGCACGAGGTCGCGGCGAGCGGGCACTGACCTCTCCTCAAGAGCTGCCAGCTTCATTTTTTACGTTGTGGTGATTTGAACGCGCCGCGCAAGGCGCAGTCGGACCTCCCCTTGTGAGGGGAGGTGGCCGCGAAGCGGCGGGTAGGGGCGACTTGCGGACGCCGACATTGCTGCGGCCACTCCATCCCGGACCTTCGGTCCGCCCCTCCCCCCTCAAGGGGAGGGTAAGGATCCTCAGTCCGCCTTCGCCCGGCGGGCCGGGAAGAGGATGACGTCGCGAATCGACGGGGCGTTGGTGAGCAGCATGATCAGGCGGTCGACGCCGATGCCGAGGCCACCGGCGGGCGGCATGCCCTGGTCGATGGCGTCCAGGAACTCGTCGTCGAGCTGCTTGGACTTCTCGCCGCGGGCATGGGCCTGTTCGAGCTGCTCGACCATGCGGGCGCGCTGCTCTTCCGGATCGTTGAGCTCGGAAAACGCGTTGCCGAGTTCCCAGGTGTTGCAATAGGTCTCGAAACGCTCGACGAGGCGCGGTTCGCCCGGCACTTCCTTGGCGAAGGGCGAGATGTCCTTCGGGAAATGCGTGACGTGGCTCGGCTGGATCAGCGTCGGCTCGACCTTTTCCTCGAAGAGGAAGGCAAGGCATTCGCCCCAGGTCCAGTCCTTCTCGACTTCGAAGCCGGCGGCCTTGGCGGCAGCACGGGCTTCCTCGTCCGTCTTCAGGGCGAGGAAGTCGATGCCGGTCACTTCCTTGACAGCATCGGGCATCGGCACGCGCTTGAACGGACCCTTGAAGGAGATTTCCTTGTCGCCATAGGCGAATTCCGTCGAGCCGTGGATCTTGACCGCCAGCTCGGCGAACAGGCGCTCCACGAGGTCCATGATGTCCTCGTAGTCGGCATAGGCCCAGTAGCACTCCATCATGGTGAATTCGGGATTGTGCCGCGTCGACACGCCCTCATTGCGGAAGTTGCGGTTGATCTCGAACACCTTGTCGGTGAGGCCGGAGACCAGCGTGCGCTTCAGATAGAGCTCCGGCGCGATGCGCAGAAACATGTCGAGCTTCAGCGTGTTGTGGTGCGTCTTGAAGGGCTCGGCCGTCGCACCGCCGTAGACGGAGTGCAGCATCGGCGTCTCGACTTCCATGAAGCCGTCGTTTTCCATGAAGCGACGGATGCCCGAGACGATCTTCGAGCGCTGCTGGAAGCGCAGCTTCGATTCCTCGTTGGTCATGATGTCGAGATGGCGCTTGCGATAGCGGATTTCGACGTCGGCGACGCCATGCCACTTTTCCGGCATCGGCAGGAGGGTCTTCGTCAGCATGACGATTTTCTGTGCGTTGATCGTCAGCTCGCCACGCTTCGTGCGGCGCACGACGCCGGTGACGCCGATGATGTCGCCGAGGTCGATCATCGGCAGCAGCGCGCGCGCCTCTTCCGGCGTCGTGTCCTTGTGCGAAAAGATCTGGATTTTTCCCGAGGCGTCATGGATGTCCATGAACATGCCGGAATTGCGCGAGGAATAGACGCGGCCGGCAACCGTCACGACGTCGCCGCTCTCGGTGTCGAGTTCCAGCGCCTCGTATTTCTCAGCGAGCTCCGCATTGGTCATCGTGCGATGGAAATGCGCCGGATAGACGTCGCCAATCGTCTTGCGCAGCTGGTCGAGCTTCTGGCGGCGAACTTCCGTCGGATCGGAGGAAAGGCCGGTTTCTGTCTTCGTGTCGGTCATTTTTCTTGTTCCTTACTTTCCGCTTCCAACCATCGAGGCCACCACCTGTGCCGCCACTTTCAGGCGCTGGCGCACGACGGAGCGGCCGAGGATGGCCATGCTGTCGAACAGCGGCAGCGAGCGCGACGAGCCGGAGACGGCGACGAAGAGCGGGGCCACGACGACCTTGAGCTTCTTGCCGAGCCGGTCGGCGCTGGCGCGCAGTTCCGCTTCGATGCTCTCGACGGTCCATTCCGGCATCTTTTCGAGGTCCGGCTGGACCTGGTTCAAGACTTCGAGAATTTCCTCCGGCGTGGACTTCACCTTGGCAAAGGCCTCCGGCGTCAGTCCGAGATCCGACTTCAGCAGAAAGCCGGTGAGATCCGGCAGTTCGCCGAGCTTGGAGATGCGCGACTGCGAGAGCTTGAGGCCCTGGCGGATGCGGTCGTTCTCCATCGCCCAGTTCAGAACGCGGGCCGTGAATTCCTCTTCCGTCAGCTGCTCGCGCAGCCAGCGGCCGTTCAGCCAGTCGAGCTTCTGGATGTCGAAGATCGCGCCGGCCTTGGAGAGGTTATCCGGGTCGAACTTTTCGGCAAGCTGCTCCATGGTGAGCAGTTCCTCGCCCTCGGCAATCTGGATGAAGAACAGGCCCAGAAAGTTCATCAGTGCTTCCGGCAGGTAGCCGAGTGCCGAATAGTAGGAGATCGACGTCGGGTTCTTGCGTTTGGACAGCTTCGACTTGTCGTGATTGCGCATCAGCGACAGGTGCATGAAGACCGGCGGTTCGAGGCCGAGATATTGATAGATGAGAATGTGCTTCGGCACGGAGGCGAGCCATTCCTCGCCGCGCGCCACATGCGTGATCTTCATCAGGTGGTCGTCGACCACGTTCGCCATGTGGTAGGTCGGCATGCCGTCGGCCTTGAGCAGGACCTGCATGTCGACGGCATCCCACGGGATTTCGACCGGGCCGTAGACGCCGTCGACGAACTTGCACGAGCCCTCGGTCGGGATCTTCATGCGCACGACATGCGGCTCGCCGGCATCGACGCGCTTCGTCACTTCTTCTGCGGACAGGTGCAGGCAGAGACCGTCATACTTCGGCGGCTTGCCGGCGGCGCGCTGCGCCTCGCGCATTTCGGTCAGCCGTTCCGGCGTGCAGAAACACTTGAAGCCGTGGCCGTTGGCAACGATCTTGTCGACATAGGGACGGTACATGTCCTTGCGGTCGGACTGGCGGTAGGGACCGTAAGGGCCGCCGATATCAGGGCCTTCCGACCATTCCAGGCCACACCATTTCAGCGCGTCCAGCACCTTCTGCTCGAACTCCGGCGTCGAGCGCGTGGCGTCCGTATCCTCGATGCGCAGGATGAAGGTGCCGTTGTGCTTCTTCGCGAAGAGGTAGTTGAACAGCGCGATATAGGCTGTGCCGACATGCGGCTCGCCGGTCGGGGAGGGTGCGATGCGTACGCGAACGCCGGACGCGGTTCCGGAAGTGCTCATGATTTGGCCCGTCTTGACATGGTTTTGCGCCCCCGGCCGGAGGACCCGGCGTCGAAGGCGTCACTTTGCGAGGAAGAGCCCGGTTTTTCGCGGGGAAAAGGCTCTCCGTTGGGCTGGTTGAGACCATATTCAGCCCGGCACGTCAAGAAAAACTCCGTCTGTGCTACTGCACCGGCCAGACGGTGAGCAGTGCCGGCACGCTGACGAGAACGATCAGGAAGGAGAGCGGCAGGCCGACGCGCGGATAATCGGCGAATTTATAGCCGCCCGGTCCCATGACCAGCGTGTTGCATTGGTGGCCGACGGGGCTAAGGAAGTCGCAGCCCGCACCGATCGCCACCGCCATCAGGAAGGCCTCCGGCTTGTAGCCGAGCGCGCTTGCGAAACTCGCTGCGATCGGCGCCATGACGAGCACGGTCGCGGCATTGTTCAGGAACGGCGTGACCGCCATCGCGGTCAGCAGGATGAGGGCAAGCGCACCGAAGGGCGGCAGGTGCACGGCGACATCACCGAGCCAGCCGGCGATCAATTCACTGGCGCCGGTCGTGCGCAGGCTATCGGAGACGGGAATGAGGGCGGCGAGCATGACGAGGATCGGGCCATCAAGCGCCGTATAGGCCTCGCGCAGCGGCACGGCCTTGAACAGCACCATGGCGACGGCGGCGGCGAAGAAGCCGGTTGCGACCGGCACGAAGCCGAGTGCGGTGGAGGCCATGGCGGCGATCAGGATCAGCACGGGGATGATGGCGCGCCGCGGTGCACCGAGGAGGATTTCGCGCTGGGCGAGCGGCAGCAGGCCGAGTTCCGGCAGCAGCGTCGGCAACGTGCGGGTGTTGCCCTGAAGCACGATCATGTCGCCCGGGCGAAGGCGGACTTCGGAAAGCTTTTCGCGCAGGCGCTGGCCCTGCCGGCTGACGGCGAGCAGGTTGATGCCGTAGGAATGGAACAGCGCGATGCTGCGTGCCGAGATATCGATGAGACGGGAATCGTTGCCGACGACGGCTTCGATGGCGCTGATTTCTCCGGCCTCACCACGTCCGGCGCGGATCGGCTTGCCGGAGAGGGTAAGACCGGCTGCGGAGACGACCTTGTCGAGCGCGCCCGCCGTGCCTTCCATCAGGATCGTGTCGTTCAGCATCAACCGCACATCGGGCAAGGGCGTGATGTGGACATGGCCGCGGATGATAGCGGTGGCGATCACATCGCCATCGCCATTCTTCAGGATTTCGTTGAGCGATTTTCCTACCGACGGCGAGCCTTCCCCTACCGTCGCGTCGGAGGAATAGGCCGAGGCCTCCAGCGATTCCTCGATGCTGGCATTGCTGTTGGTACGCTCCGGCACAATGCGGTTGAAGAACAGCATGAAGAGGATGCCGCACACCGTCAGAGCCGCGCCGACCGGCGTGAAGTCGAACATGGTGAAGCTCTCGCCCGTGATCTCTTCGCGCAGCCGTGAGACGACGATGTTCGGCGAGGTGCCGATCTGGGTCATCAGGCCACCGAGCAAGGCCGCGAAGGCCATCGGCATCAGGAATTTCGAGGGCGGCGTGCCGGATTTCTTGGCGAACTGGAAGGCGAGCGGCATCATGATGGCGAGCGCGCCGATATTCTTGATGAAGGCCGAGAGAACCGCGACGGAGACGAGCAGCAGCGCGAGCTGGCTCTGCTTCGAGGTGAGGTTCGGAAAGAACCGCTTGACCGCCAGGTTGACGATGCCGGAGCGGGCGACGGCGGCACTCACCATCAGCGCACTGCCGACGATGATCACGATGTCGTCGCTGAAACCCGAAAAAGCCTTGTCGAAGGGCACGATACCGAGCGCGAGCGCCAGAAGCAGGGAACCGCAGGCGACGAGGTCATAGCGGAACCGTCCCCATATGAACGCCGCCATCATCAGGCCGATGACGATGAAGGCGAAGGTCTGCTCAAGTGTCATGCGTATGGCCCGTGCGGCAGGAAGATGCTTGGCATGAATTCCGTCAGGGCCTTTTCGGTTCCGCTGGAAGCCACGAAGCCGTTCATGAATTTTCGCGGAACAATCCACGCGTCAGGCGGTTTGCCAAGAGAAGGCGAACCGTGTCAACCGGACGCGACGGAGATGGAGAACGCGGGAATTTTTCCGGTTTCTTTCCGCGGCCAACGAAACGGCAGGCGAGCTCCCCACCGGTCCGGTTCGTCTTCAGCACGTCGCCAAATTGAAACCGGCGGGATCAAGGTCCCGCCGGTTTTTTTGTCAGTGGTGCGCCGCACCCTTCTTCTTCTCCCGTGCCCGCCGGGAGACCATGTTCAGCACCTCGACGAGGGCCGAGAAGGCCATGGCGGCGTAGACGTAGCCCTTGGGTACGTGGAAGCCCATGCCTTCGGCGATCAGCGTCGTGCCGATCATCATCAGGAAGGCGAGCGCCAGCATGACGATCGTCGGGTTCTTCTCGATGAAGTTGGCAAGCGGGTTGGCGGCCAGCAGCATGACCATGACGGCGACGACGACGGCAACCACCATGATCGGCAGGTGCGGCGTCATGCCGACGGCGGTGATGATGCTGTCGACGGAGAAGACGAGGTCGAGCAGCAGGATCTGGCCGATCGCGGCAGCAAAGGTCGATGCGACCGCGCCGCCCACCATGTCTTCCTTGTGGTCGATGGGGTCGACATTGTGGTGGATTTCCTTGGTCGCCTTCCAGACGAGGAAGAGGCCGCCGGCGATCAGGATCATGTCCTTCCACGAGAAGCCGTGGCCGAAGGCCTCGAAGACCGGGGTGGTAAGCTGGACGATCCAGGCGATGGTCCCGAGGAGCCCGAGGCGCATGACCAGCGCCAGCCCGATGCCGATGCGGCGGGCCTGCACCCGGTGTTCCGGCGGCAGCTTGTTCGTCAGGATAGAGATGAAGATAAGGTTGTCGATGCCGAGAACGACTTCCATCACGATGAGCGTGACGAGCGCAACCCAGGCGGCCGGGTCTTGCATGAGCGCAAGGATATTATCCATCCGGTCTTCCTCTCAATGAATACGATGAAATGGTTTCCCGTATTTATGCAGAATTCACCGGCTGGCAAGCGGGCCGGCCGCCTAAGAGGCTGATTTCACGGATTCGTCATCCGATCGGCGAGCGGAAGCCAGATTTCCACACGTCCGAGCCCGGTTTCCGGGTCAAAATCCTCGCCGTAGAATTCCAGCACGTCCGGGAATGCCCCGACCTTGCGGCCGGACGTCGGCAGCCAGGTGCGGAAAGCGGCATCCACCGTCGCCGGAATGCCGTTGACATGGCCGTGGTGCTGGAAGATCGCCCATGTCTGCGCCGGCACGGCAATAGTTTCGAATTCTGCCGGCAACTCGTCGTGGTTTTTGGCGACGCGGGCGCCGGCGACATAGCGGAAGCCGGGCTTGCCGGGCAGCATCGTGCAGACGCCGAAGGCGGTCTTGTCGGCCTGGCCGGGGATATGGCCGAAATAGTCGTTGAACTTCTGCCAGAGCGCGGGAATGCCGGCCGCCTTGCCGGGCTCGAAATCGGCGCCGAGGCCGGCAATGATGAAGGCATCGAGGGTTTCGATGCGCGGGGCGGGCAGGTCGGTTTTTTCGATGGTAGACATGCGGATGGGCTCCTGAAGCGTGAGGCCGGAAAGATCGCGCCGTGCACGCAAGGCTTCCGGCGTGGTGCCGAATTCCTCGCGGAAGGCGCGGGTGAATGCCTCATGGGAGCCGTAGCCGGCGTCGAGCGCGACCGTCAGAATGTTTTGCGCACCGCCGGCAAGCTGTCGGGCCGCTTCGGAAAGACGACGGGCGCGCAGATACCGCTTGAGGTTCTGGCCGGTCATCTCGCTGAAGCGCCGCGACAGGTGATGGCGCGACATGCCGGCCATCGCGGCGATCTCGGAAAGCGCGATGGCCCTGCCGAAATGGCTTTCGATGTACCAGATGGCCTTGGCGACGGGATGCATGGCTTGGTCGCTCCTCATGGACAGCCATTCTATGGCGTCCTTCGCGGCCCGTCACTTGATCGTGGTTGCGCGTTTAGGCCTTTGAACCGTAGGCGGCGAGGAAGACGCGGATTGCCGAGGCGACATTCTTCTCGATCACGGCGCGCGGTGGCACCTCTTCCATCGACCCGAAGATGCGCGGCTTGAAAAGCCCGACCGTGGTGAGTTCGATGAACTGTTTTGCGGCTTGTGCGGTGTCGTCACAGGTGACGGTGCCGGCGGCGACCTGCCGGTTGAGATAATCCTGCAGAACCGAGACCGGGTTGATCGCCGAGGCGGAGAAGAAGCGACTACAGAGCGTCGGCAGGCGATGGTTGGCGGCGATCACCATGCGCATGGCGCGGATCGTGTGATCCGCCGTCATATGGGTGGCGAAGAGCATGCCGAAATCGTTGAGCGCCTTGTCGAGCGTCTGGTCGCTGTCGAGCGCGTGGCGCACCGTTTCGGTGAGCTTGCGGCGCTCGCGTTCGATCATGTCGCCGAACAGGTCTTCCTTGTTCTCGAAATAGACATAGATCGTGCCCTTCGAGACGCCCGCCGCACGGGTGATGTCGTTCATGCTGGCGGCTTCGAAGCCCTGTTCCATGAAGACGCGCTTCGCCCCATCGAGAATCTGCTCGCGCTTGGCGGGGTCCTCGCCGGCAACGCGGCGACCCGTCAGCGGGGCGGCCAGCTTTTCTTCGGTCGTCTGCATCTCAGTTCCCGTGTTCGAAACCTGGCGTCAACTATTTCGAACCGATCAGTTCGATTTAACTTGATATGCGGTATAAAGTGGCCTATGTCAAATCGAACCGAACGGTTCAGTTCGAAATTTTATCCCAGAGATGGTGGCAAGCCCATGTCGACTACCCATGGCACCGGTGCGGCGAAGGTTCGTCCGGTCAACGATGATTTTGAAGCCGAAACTGCTGAGGCCCGGCCGGTAACGACGGCGGAGGCGGCGCCCGTTGCCGCCGTTGCGCAGCCCGAAAAGAAGAAGGGCAGTCGCCGGTTCGTGATGCCGGTGCTTGGTCTTGCGTTGCTTGCCGCCGCGGGCTGGTACGGCCACCAGTGGTGGACGAACGGCCGCTTCATGATCTCGACGGACGACGCCTATATCGAAGGCGACATCGCCTCCATCTCTCCGAAGGTCTCCGGTTACATCGCGGCCGTGAACGTCGTCGCCAACCAGGTGGTCAAGGCCGGCGATCCGCTCGTCACCCTGGACAACGGCGATTACCTGCTCGCCAAGGAGCAGGCCGAAGCCCAGATCGTCACGCAGAAGCTGGCGCTCGGCCGCATTGATGCGCAGATCGAGGGTGCCAAGGCGAGCCTCGCCCAGACAGAGGCCCAAAAGGTCGCCTACCAGGCGTCCCTCAGCGGCGCCGAAGTGGCGGAAAAGCGCGCCAAGGAGCTGAACTCCAAGGCGGTCGGCACCACCGCCTCGCTCGACAGCGCAACCGTTGCCCTCGGCCAGGCCAAGGCCAACCTTGTCGGCGCGGATGCCAATATCGTTGTCGCAAGGGCGAATATCGCGGTTCTGCAGGCGCAGCGCGCCGAATCCGAAAGCGGTGTGCGCACGCTGGAACTTGCCCGCGACAAGGCGGAGCGCGACCTCGGCTTTACCGTACTGAAGGCCCCCTATGACGGCGTCGTCGGCAACATTTCCATGCAGGTCGGCGATCTCGTTTCGGCCGGCCAGCGTCTAGCCGCGCTCGTTCCGGTCAAGGACCTCTATATCGAGGCGAATTTCAAGGAAACGCAGATCGCCCATCTGGTGCCCGGCTCGAAGGTGCATCTGCATATCGACGCCTTCGAGGACGACGATATCGTCGGCACCGTTCAGTCGATCGCGCCGGCCTCTGGCTCGGTCTTCTCGCTGCTGCCGGCAGAAAACGCCACCGGCAATTTCACCAAGATCACACAGCGCGTGCCGGTCCGCATCGCCATCCCCCGGGAGGCGCTGGATACCGGCAAGCTGAAGGCGGGTCTAAGCGTGGTCGTCGATGTCGACAGCCGCACGGCGCCGGCAGACACGGCAGTCGCCGCGAAAACCGAGTAAGGTTCCTCCAGTCAAAGGAGCGCGGGCGATGGCCGCGACCGCTCAACCGACAGCCGGCGCCGTGGCGGCGCCCGCGCAATCCGACAAGATCCCCGTCCGCCGCGTCATCGCGTTCTTCGCGATGGTCTTCGGCATGTTCATGTCGATCCTCGACATCCAGATCGTCTCGGCCTCGCTTGCCGAAATCCAGGCGGGCCTGAGTGCCGGTACGGACGAGATCGGCTGGGTGCAGACCTCCTACCTGATCGCGGAGGTCATCATGATCCCGCTGTCGGGCACGCTTGCCCGCATCGTCTCGACCCGCGTGCTGTTTTCCGTCTCGGCGGCCGGCTTTACGGCCGCGAGCGCGCTCGCGGCAACAGCGACGAACATCGACCAGATGATCGTCTACCGCGCCATCCAGGGCTTTATCGGCGGCGGCATGATCCCCTCGGTCTTCGCGGCCGCCTTCACCATCTTCCCGCCGTCGAAGCGCTCAATCGTCTCGCCGATGATCGGCCTCGTCGCCACGCTTGCGCCGACGATCGGCCCGACGATCGGCGGCTATCTCAGCCATGCCTTCTCCTGGCACTGGCTGTTCCTCGTCAACATCGTGCCCGGCATCATCGTGACGATCGTGACCTGGAATTTCATCGATTTCGACAAGCCGCAGCTCTCGCTCATGAAGAAGTTCGACTGGCTCGGCCTTGCCGCCCTGGCGGTTTTCCTCGGCGCGCTGGAATATGTTCTGGAGGAGGGCAACGCCAACGACTGGTTCAATGACGAGTATATCGTCATGGGCGCGGTCGCTTCAGCCTTGGGCGGACTGGTCTTCTTTTACCGCGTCTTCTCGGTCGAGTTTCCGGTGGTGGATCTGCGCGCCTTCAGCAACCGGAATTTTGCTTTCGGCTCGCTCTTCTCCTTCGTGATGGGCATCGGCCTCTATGGCCTGACCTATCTCTATCCGCTCTATCTCGGGCGCATTCGCGGCTACGATTCGCTGATGATCGGCGAAACCATGTTCGTCAGCGGCCTCACCATGTTCCTCACGGCGCCCATTGCCGGCATCCTGTCGAGCCGCATGGATCCGCGTTTCATGATGATGATCGGTTTCGCGAGCTTCTCGTACGGCACGTGGATCATGAGCAGCCTGACGATAGACTGGGATTTCTACGAGCTGCTCCTGCCGCAGATCCTGCGCGGTTTCGGCCTGATGATCTGCATGGTGCCGATCAACAACGTGGCACTCGGCACGCTCTCGCCGGATAAGATCCGCGGTGCCTCCGGCGTCTTCAACCTGACGCGCAATCTCGGCGGTGCCGTAGGGCTCGCCGTCATCAACACCATCCTCACCCAGCGCCAGCACGAGCATTATGCCCGACTCTCCGAGCACGTGCAGTGGGGCAACCCGGAAGCGATGGACCAGCTGCGCAACATGGCGGCGAACTATTCGCAGCACGGCCTCGATGGTGCCGCCATCTCGATCCAGAAGATGTCCGGCCTCGTCCAGCAACAGGCGACGATCCTGTCTTTCGCAGACGTCTTCGTGATCCTGACGTGGCTGTTTGGAGCGCTCGTGCTGTGCGCCTTCGTCATCAAGAAACCCCAATCCGGTGTCGGGGGCGGGGGCGGGCACTAACGGGTATCAGACGCTCAGCATGCCGCTCATGACGGGCACGCAGGCGCCACCGATCCGCACGGTCCCGTCGTCATCGACTTCGACCGACAGCAGGCTCGGCCGCTCCATGTCGATGCCCTGCGCCACCTGGAAACGCCGCGGCGTGCTGTTTTCCAGCCCGGCAAGCAGGGCGCAGGCCGCCGCCGTGGCGCTTCCCGTTGCCGGGTCTTCCGGCAGGCCGTCGAACGGCGCGAACATGCGAGCGGAAAAATCCACCGCACCGTCTCGTTCCGCCACCTCCCGGCAGTAGAGATAGATCGCATCGGCACCGTCCGCCGGCAGGATCGTGGAAAACGCCGCCATGTCGGCCTTGGCGCGCTGCAGGGCCTCTCGCGTGGCGATTTCGACGACGATGAACGGCAGGCCGACCGAGGCGATGCAAGGCTGGTGGACATCGACGGCGATATCCGCCTCGCTCAGCGAAAGACACGCGGCGACATTTACCGGCGCAAAGCTTTTCCCGACGGACAGGGCCTGCGGTGCCGTCAGCTGGATCTGGTCGACCTCTCCTGCGATCCGCAGGATCTTAGCTCGCACAAGGCCTGCGGCTTCCTCGAAGAGGAATTCCTCGACCGTTTCGTTGCCCTCCGCCGTCGCCAGCGCATAGGCGGTTCCGACATTGGGGTGGCCGGCGAACGGCACTTCCACCGTCGGCGTGAAGATGCGCACATGCGCCGTATGCCGCGCGTCCTTCGGGCGAAGCACGAAGGTCGTTTCGGAATAGTTGAACTCGCGGGCGATCATCTGCATCTCCTCACCCGTCAGGTCATCGGCATCCAGCACGACAGCAAGCGGATTGCCGCCGAAGCGCAGGCGGGTGAAGACGTCGAGCGTGTGAAAAGGCAGCTTCATGGCGCGGCTCCAAAGCATTTGGTGGTAGCAAGTTCGCGGCGGCGGCTCAAGGTGGCGTCGGGACCGCTATACGTCTGCGCGATCCTGTTCCAGAATGCGGCTCGCCTTTCGCATCGGAGAGCCGCATGCCCGTTCGTCCCACCCGCCGCCATCTTCTGACCGGAGCCGCCGGCCTCGGTCTTTCCCTCACGCTGCCGCGTTTGCCGCTCTTCGCGCAAACGCAGAGGCCGGCGACGGATGCGACCTTCCTCTTTTCCTGCGACGTGCACGCCTGCCTGGTCTCTGCCGATGGCCTCAGCCCGGGCTGTGCGGACGAGGGCAAGACGGATGCGGCGCTGCTCCGGCATGTCGCGGCGGTGAATGCCGTCGGCGGCTTTGCCTGGCCTGCCACGATCGACGGCAAGCCTTCCGGCCTGCAAGGCGCCGGCACGACGATTGCCACTCCACTCGGCCTCGTGCTCGGCGGCGATATGACGGATGACGGCGGCGGGCAGGTGAAGGTGCCGGGCGAGGGGCGCCAGCTCCAGCAATTTTCCAGTCGCTACCAGCAGGGCATCGGGCCGGACCGGGTGCACTATCCGGTCTATAACGGCCTCGGTAATCACGACCTCGACCAGGATGGCGCGCCGCCGCATGTCGACTGGTATCGCCGTGAACTGCGCGACTATGTCGAGCTGAACCACCGGTCCACCGTGTTCTACAAGGCGCCCGTGCCGGTGACGAACTATGACGTCGAGTCGGACAATTATTCCTGGGATTGGGGCGGCCTGCATCTCATCCAGCTGCAGCGCTTCGGCGGCGACGACACGAAGGGCGCCGTCAGCGGTCTCGCGTGGCTGCAACAGGATCTTGCCACCTACGCCGCCGACGGCCGTCCCGTCGTCCTGTTCCAGCACTATGGCTGGGATGCGTTCTCGACCGAGCATTGGGACCCGACGGCAAAGACCTTTGATCCGCATGGCGCCGGCCCGGCGCATTGGTGGACCGATGCGGAGCGCGCCAGCCTCGCCGCCGCCCTCAAGGGCTACAATGTCATCGGCATCTTTCACGGCCACGAACACCCGACGCCGATGATTTACAACCGCAAGGGCTACGACATCTTCAAGCCGATCGCCGCCTTCCTGGGCGGCTTCGCGCTGGTCCGCGTTACCGATTCATTTCTCGACGTGACCCTCGCGAAGGCCGGCGAAAACCCGGCCGACATCGTCTTCACGCACGCCTTCAGCAAGCCTCTCCCGGGTTGAAAAACCCCGTTCCATGGTGCCCGCGAAAATTTCTGATTTACGTACATCAAAAATTCCTCTAAGGGTCTCGCCACGGAGGAGACATGAGACCCACAGTTCACGATATCGCTGACACGGCGGGCGTCAGCCTGGCCACGGTCGACCGCGTTCTGAACGACCGGCCGGGCGTGCGCGGCGTCACGAAGGCCAAGGTCGAGGCGGCAATTATCTCGCTCGGCTATGTGCGCGATGTCGCAGCGGCCAACCTTGCCAAGAGCCGCGTCTACCCGCTGGTGTTCATCCTGCCGGAGGGTGACAACCCCTTCATGCGCGGGCTGGAAGCGGAGGTCCGCCGCGCCGGCCTACATTCGGCAGCCGAACGCACGCGCCTTTCGGTGGCGACGGTTCCCGCCTTCGATGCCGGCGCGCTTGTCAAGGCCATCGACGTCGCCATCATGGAAAACGTCTCTGGCATCGCCGCCGTCGTGGTCGATGCGCCGGAGGTTTCCGCAGCGATCGTCCGGGCGCATGCCGCCGGCATTCCCTTCGTCACGCTCGTCTCGGACCTCGCCAATTCCGGCCGCGACCACTTCGTCGGTGTCGACAACATCGCCGCCGGCCGCACCGCCGGCAGCCTGATGGGTCGCTTCCTGGGCGAACGCCCCGGCACCGTGGCTGTGCTGGCCGGCTCGATGCGGGTGCGCGACCATCGTGAACGTCTCGACGGTTTTCGCGCGGCGATCGCAGCCATGCCCGTTGCCCGGACCGTGCTGCCCGTGCTGGAGGGACAGGACGATCCGGACCTGTCGTTCTCCCTCATTTCCGATTGCCTTGCCGCCAATCCGACCCTTGCCGGCATCTACAATCTAGGCGCCGGTAACCGCGGCCTCATCCAGGCCCTTTCCGCCAAGGGCAGGGCCGATCTCTGCGTGATCGCGCACGAACTGACTGTCGAGACCCGCGCGGCGCTCGAAACCGGCCTCGTCGATGCCGTGCTCAACCAGGATGCCGGCCATGAGGTGCGCAGCGCCATCCGCGTCCTGCGCGCCAAGGCCGATGGCCTGCCGGTCATTGCCGCGCAGGAGCGCATCCGCCTCGACATTTTCATCAAGGACAACCTCCCGGCCGGGCCGGACGAGGACGAACAGCCCGGCGCGGCCGGCAACTAGGGAGAGACGCATGTATCTCGGGATCGACCTCGGCACCTCGGGCGTCAAGGCCATGCTGATCGACGCGGACCAGACGGTCATCGGCTCGGCCTCCAGCAAGGAGGTCGCGACCACGCGTCCGCATCCCGGCTGGTCCGAGCAGGACCCCGCGGAGTGGATCCGCGCGACGGAGGAAGCCATTGCCGGCCTGCGCGCCGCCCATCCCGCAGCCCTTGCCGCCGTGCGCGGCATCGGCCTGTCCGGCCATATGCATGGCGCCACCCTCATCGATGCCGACGACAAGGTCCTGCGTCCCTGCATCATGTGGAACGACACGCGCAGTCATCGCGAGGCCGCCAGCCTCGATGCCGATCCGCGCTTCCGCGCAATCACCGGCAACATCGTTTTCCCCGGTTTCACCGCGCCAAAACTCGCCTGGGTGAAGGCCAACGAGCCGGACGTTTTTGCAAAGGTCCGCTGGGTCCTGCTGCCGAAGGATTACCTGCGCCTCTGGCTCACCGGCGAACATCTGTCGGAAATGTCCGATTCGGCCGGCACGTCCTGGCTGGATACCGGTGCACGCAGATGGTCCACGGAGCTGCTTGCGGCAACCGGCCTGGAAGAACGCCAGATGCCGGGCCTCGTCGAAGGCACGGAGGCGGCCGGCACGCTGCGGCCGGACCTCTCCGCCCGGTGGGGGCTGGGCGACGGCATCGTCGTCGCCGGCGGCGCCGGTGACAATGCGGCCTCGGCCTGCGGCATGGGCACGGTGCGCGAAGGCACGGCCTTCGTCTCGCTCGGCACTTCCGGCGTGCTCTTCGCCGCCAATGCCAGCTACCTGCCGAACCCGCAAAGCGCGGTGCATGCCTTCTGCCACGCGCTGCCCGACACCTGGCACCAGATGGGCGTCATTCTTTCGGCCACCGATGCGCTGAACTGGCATTCGCGCGTCACCGGCGCGTCCGCGGCCGACCTGACGAAGGAACTCGGCGAAACGCTGAAGGAACCCTCGAGCGTCACCTTCCTGCCCTACCTTTCCGGCGAGCGCACGCCGCACAACGACGCCGCCATCCGCGGCGCCTTCCTCGGCCTTGGCCATGAGAGCGGCCGCGCGGTGCTGACGCAGGCCGTGCTGGAAGGCGTGTCCTTTGCCATCCGCGACAGCCTCGAGGCACTGAAATCCGCCGGCACGCGTCTGTCGCGCGTCACCGCCATCGGCGGCGGCTCGCGCTCGCGCTACTGGCTGAAGTCGATCGCCACCGCGCTGGACCTGCCCGTCGACCTGCCGGCCGACGGCGATTTCGGTGCCGCCTTCGGTGCCGCCCGCCTCGGCCTCATCGCCGCGACCGGCGCAAACCCGACCGATATCCTGACCGCGCCGGCCACGGCCGAGACGATCGAACCCGAGACGGCGCTGACCGCCGCCTATGAGGACGCCTATCAGCGCTACCGCCGCCTCTATCCGGCAATCCGCGCCGCCTACTGATCCACGAACACTCAAGAGGAGACACCCATGGCCACCGGCTTTTTCGGCGACATTGCCAAGATCAAGTATGAAGGTCCTGACAGCACCAATCCGCTCGCCTTCCGCCACTACAATCCCGACGAAATCGTCGCGGGCAAGCGCATGGAAGATCACCTGCGCTTCGCCGTCGCCTACTGGCATACCTTCGTCTGGCCGGGCGGCGACCCCTTCGGCGGCCAGACCTTCGAGCGCCCGTGGTTCGAGGATTCGATGAAGGCTGCGAAGCTGAAGGCCGACGTGGCTTTCGAATTCTTCCAGCTGCTCGGCGTGCCGTTCTACTGCTTCCACGACGCGGACGTGCGGCCGGAAGGCAAGGATTTCGTCGAGAACACCAAGAACCTCAACGAGATCGTCGACTATTTCGAGAAGAAGCAGGCCGAGACCGGCGTCAAGCTGCTCTGGGGCACCGCCAACCTCTTCTCCAACCGCCGCTACATGGGCGGTGCTGCGACCAATCCGGATCCGGACGTCTTCGCGTTCGGGGCCGCGACGGTCAAGACCTGCATCGACGCCACGCATCGCCTGGGCGGTGACAATTACGTGCTGTGGGGCGGTCGCGAGGGTTACGAGACCCTGCTCAACACCAATATCGGCCAGGAGCTCGACCAGCTCGGCCGCTTCGTCAACATGGTCGTCGAATACAAGCACAAGATCGGCTTCAAGGGCGCCATCCTCATCGAGCCGAAGCCGCAGGAGCCGACCAAGCACCAGTACGACTACGACGTCGCGACGGTGTTCGGTTTCCTCAAGAAATACGGCCTGGAAAACGAGGTGAAGGTCAATATCGAGCAGGGCCACGCCATCCTTGCCGGCCACTCCTTCGAGCATGAGCTGGCGCTTGCCAATGCGCTTGGCATCTTCGGCTCCATCGACATGAACCGCAACGACTACCAGTCCGGCTGGGACACCGACCAGTTCCCCAACAACGTGCCGGAAATGGCGCTCGCCTTCTATCAGGTTCTCGCGGGCGGCGGCTTCACCACCGGCGGCACGAACTTCGACGCCAAGCTGCGCCGCCAGTCGATCGATCCGGCAGACCTGCTGATCGGTCACATCGGCGGCATGGATTGCTGCGCCCGCGGCCTGAAGGCGGCGGCGAAGATGATCGAGGACAAGGCGCTGTCCGACCCGCTCGCCGAGCGCTATGCCGGCTGGCAGGCCGCGCCCGCGAAAAACATCCTGGCCGGCGGTTCGTCGCTGGAGGCACTGGAAGCCTATGTGCTGAAGGCCGGCGTCAACCCGCAGCCGCGCTCCGGCAAGCAGGAACTTCTGGAAAACGTGGTCAACCGCTACGTTTGAGCGGCGTATGAAAGAGTAAGCGAAGGGCGCCTTGGGCGCCCTTTTGCGTTTCTGGTGTTCGTCAGCTCACGCTACGATAGTATTACTGGATAACGTTACGTAACGTGTATCTTTAATCTGTAGGCGGTTGTGCCGCCTCGGAATTCTTTCGGAAAAATTCGCTATTGACGACCGTATTCTTGATGGATCGCAATTTCACGACGCATCTATATTTTAGGCCTACAGATTTTATTTACCATCCGCCGTAAAGAATCGACAACACCAGAAGTTGTCGTGGCTCGACTTCTGGTCGCCGACAGGTGGCCACGAGGATTTTCCCATGTCAGCGCAGGACGCCAAGACCCAGCAACTGAACGAGCGCCTCCAGTTCGTCGATCTCGACACCGCCCAGCGCGCAGCGCTGAAGCGGGCGCTGCCGACCATTTCCGCCTCCTTGGATGGCGCGCTCGACACCTTCTACCGCAAGGCGCGCGCGACACCCGAGACGGCGCGGTTCTTCTCGAGCGAGGCGCATATCCAGAGCGCCAAGGGCCGCCAGGTCAGGCACTGGGAATTGATCGGCTCGGCCACGTTCGACACGCACTATGTCGATGCCGTCACGATGATCGGCAAGACGCATGCCCGCCTGGGGCTGGAACCGCGCTGGTACATCGGCGGCTACGCGCTGATCCTCGAAGCGATCGTCGAGAGCGTCGTCGCAAAACACCTCGAAGGTTTCCTGTATCGCACGAAGGCGGCGGCGCTCGGTGCGGAGATCACCGCCATCGTCAAGGCGGCGCTGGTCGACATGGACTATGCGATCTCGGTCTATCTCGACGCGCTTCAGGAAGAGCGCGAAAAGGCGGAGGCCGAGCGGCAGGTCCGCAATGCCGAACAGGAAGAGGCGCTGAGCGCCCTTGATACCTCGCTCAACCGCCTCGCCGGCGGCGACCTCACGGCTGCCATCGCCCAGCCGCTCGCCCCGCAGTTCGAGGGCCTGCGCTCCAATTTCAACGCGGCGATCGCACGACTGGACGATACGCTCGGCGCAATCGTTACCGCCGCGGAGGATGCGGCAGGCAATTCCGGCGAGCTGGTGAACGCGACGGACGACATGGCCAAGCGCACCGAGCAGCAGGCGGCCTCGCTGGAGGAAACCGCGGCTGCCGTCGAAGAGATCACCACCATTTCCCGTGAGGCCGCGCAACGCGCGCAGGAGGCGCGCCGCGTCGTCGGCAGTGCGACGGAGGAGGCGAGGCGCTCCGGCGCGGTGGTCGAGCAGGCGGTTTCGGCGATGGGCGCGATCCAGGATTCCTCCGGCAAGATCACGCAGATCATCGGCGTCATCGACCAGATTTCCTTCCAGACCAACCTTCTGGCGTTGAACGCCGGCGTCGAGGCGGCGCGGGCAGGGGAGGCGGGCAAGGGCTTTGCCGTCGTCGCCCAGGAGGTGCGGGAGCTGGCGCAGAAATCGGCGGAAGCGGCCAAGGAGATCAAGTCGCTGATCGACAAGTCCTTCGCCGACGTGCTGCTCGGCGTGTCGCTGGTCAACAAGACGGGCGAGGCGCTGCATCATATCGGCGAGCAGGTCGTGCACATCAACGGCCATATCGATGCGATCGCCAATTCCGCCCGCGAACAATCGGCCGGTATCGCCGAGATCAACACGGCTGTCGGCAGCATGGACCAGATGACGCAGCAGAACGCCGCAATGGTGGAGCAGACCAATGCCGCCACCCATAACCTGATGCAGATCAGCACGACGCTGAAGGGACTTGTCGATCGCTTCACGGTTTCGGCGCAACGCAGCGAGCGGGCGGTCAGCCCGGCCCGGCGGCGCTACGGTTGACCGGGGCTAGCGGGACTGAAAACGCCGCGCCGGTGCGGAGACGGAGTTGCGCACGATGAGGTCCGGCCGAAGCAGGATTTCGGTGTCCGGCGGTTCGCTGCCGGACAGCAGTTCCAGGAGAAGCGCCATGGCGCTCTTGCCGATGGCCGTGCGCGGCTGGCGGATGGTGGTGAGCGAGGGCGTCATGAAGGTCGCCTGCGGCACGTCGTCGAAGCCGGTGACCGAGAAATCGGCGGGAATGTCATAGCCGCGTGCGCTGAGCCCGATCATCACGCCGATCGCCGTCTGGTCGTTGACGCACATGAAGGCGCTCGGCAGCGTGTCGCGCACGAAGAGCTGTTCGAGCGCCAGGCGCCCGCTCTCGATCGTGCCGTCCCCTTCGAGAATGATGCGCTCGCCGACCGGAACGCCGGCCGCATCCAGTCCATCGTCATAACCCTGCCGGCGGCGGCTGTAGGCGAGCCGCGTGCGCGAATCACCGATGAAGGCGATCTTGCGATGGCCTTCCGCGATCAGCAGGTCGACAGCCTTGCGCGCGCCCTCGATGTCGTCCACGCCGACATAGGGAATGCCGCCATTGTAGACCGGCTCGAACACTCCGACGCAGGGCGGCAGACGCGCCGTCATGGACTGGTGCCCGAAGGGCAGGATGCCGGTGAACAGGATCAGCCCGGCCGCCTGGTTGGAATTCAGGAATTTCAGATATTCCAGCCCGCGCTGCGGGTCGTTGTGGGTATGGCCGATCAGGATGCCGTAGCCGTGCGAGCGCGCCTCGTTTTCCAGGCCGACCAGGATGTTGGAGAAGTTCGGGTCGCCGATATCAGGCGCCACGACGAGGATCATGTTCGACCGGCCAAGCCGCAGGCTGCGCGCCATGGCGTTGGTCGTGTAGCCGGTGATGGCGATCGCCTGGTTGACCTTCAGTCGCGTCGAATTCGCCACCTTTTCCGGCATGTGGATCGCCCGGGACACGGTCGCGATGGAGACCTGCGCAATCCGCGCAACATCTTCGATCGTGGCGGGGCTGGAGGTCGACAAACTGGCTCTCACTTAGCAGCGGCAATTCCGGCAAAGGGTAGGGCGGTTTGCGATGGAACTGCGGAAACAAACGATTTGCGGGGGACACTACACAGACTGGACTGAGGGTCAAACGGCGCTTGCTGGAAATTCCTGATATCCCATGATGTAAACCTTTACATACAGAGTGTAAAGGTTTACATCATTGCCCAAGCGGTCGAGGAGCCGCAGGGAGGAAATCATGAATCCGGACGCTGCCGACGGGGCTCCCGTCGTTCTTTCTGCACGCCGCATCAGTAAATCTTTCAGCGGTGTGCAGGTGCTTTTCAGCGTCAATTTCGAGCTGCGTGCCGGCGAGATTCATGCGCTCATGGGTGAGAACGGCGCCGGCAAGTCGACGCTCGTCAAGATCCTTTCCGGTTTCGAGCAGCCGACCTCGGGCGAGATCCTGCTCGACGGCCAGTCGGTGAAGCTGCCGGCGAACGGTCAGGCCGAGCACCTCGGCATCGTCATCATCCACCAGGAATTCAACCTCGCCGAACACCTGACCGTCACCGAGAGCCTGTTCCTTGGTCGCGAGATCACGCGTTTCGGCGTGCTCGACCGCAAGTTCATGCGTGCGGAAACCCGACGCGTGCTCGACCAGCTCGGCTCGCATGTCGACGAGAATGCCCTGATCAGTTCGCTCTCCATCGCCGACAAGCAGATGGTGGAGATCGCCAAGGCGATCAGCCGCGATGCGCGCATCATCTTCATGGACGAGCCGACGGCCGTATTGTCGCGCGAGGAAACCAACTACCTGTTCCGGCAGGTGCGCAAGCTGCGCGAAAAGGGCACGTCCTTCGTCTTCGTCTCGCACAAGCTGGACGAGGTGATGGAACTCACCGACCGGGTCACGGTGCTGCGCGACGGGCAATGGATCAAGACGGCCCCGACCAGCATTCTCGATGGCGAATCGATCGCCCAGCTCATGGTCGGGCGCGAGCTTTCGAGCCTCTACCCGGCCAAGCAGGAGCCGAGCGTCGACGAAGAGGTGACGCTGGCGGTCGAGGGACTGACGACGAACTACGTCAAGGATGCCAGCTTCGAGGTGCGCAAGGGCGAGATCCTCGGTTTCTCCGGGCTCATCGGCTCCGGTCGCACGGAGCTGATGGAGGCCGTCGCGGGCCTGCGCTCGCGCCTTTCGGGGGAGGTCTCGGTGCGCGGCGAAAGTGTGCCGGGCGGCGATGTGCATGCCGCCAACCGCGTCGGCATCGCCTACATGACCAAGGACCGCAAGCACAAGGGCCTGCTTCTGAACTCCCGCATGACGGCCAATCTCACGCTGCAATCGCTGGAGAAGCACGGCCAGTACGGCTATCTCAGCCCGAAGAGCGAGGCCGAGGCGCTGGAGCGGGCGCGCCGGCGTTTCGATATTCGCGTGCGCGACGGGCGCGTCGTCGCCGGCCGCATGTCGGGTGGCAACCAGCAGAAGCTGTTGCTCGCCAAGGTCATGGAGACCGAGCCGGACATCATCATCATCGACGAGCCGACGCGCGGCATCGATGTCGGCACAAAACAGCAGATCTACCACTTCATTTCCGCGCTCGCCCGCGATGGCAAGTCGATCGTCGTCGTCTCCTCCGAGATGCCGGAGATCATCGGCCTGTGCACCCGCGTCGCCGTCATGCGCGAAGGGCGGATCGTCGGCATTCTCGAAGGCGAGGAAATCTCCGAACAGGAGATCATGCGCTATTCGGCAGGGTTGAAGAAGAAGGCCGCTGCCTGAGCCAAAGGCCGGCAGCGGGACAACAACATTTCAGGTCGGGGACGAACATGACGGCAGGTGACGACACGGTCGAAACGAAGGCGAGGGGCCGCAGCTGGCGGGATGTCGATCTGAGGGCGGTCGCGCCCTTTGCCGCGCTCGCGCTGCTGCTTATCGTCGGCGCGCTGGTGAACCCCAACTTCATCGGCATCAACAACCTGGCGAACGTTGCGACGCGCAGCGCCTTCATCGCGATCATCGCGGTCGGCGCCACCTTCGTCATCTCGTCGGGCGATCTCGATCTCTCGGTCGGCGCCATGGTCGCCTTCGTCGCCAGCCTCATGATCCTCTTCATGAACTCCGGCGTGATCGCCGATCCCTCGCTCATGCTGACGGTCGCGATCGTGCTGACGCTGGTCATCGGCGCGGCGTGCGGCTTCCTCAACGGCCTCATCACCACCGTGGGCAAGATCGAGCCCTTCATCGCGACGCTCGGCACGATGGGCATCTATCGCGGCCTCACCACCTGGCTCTCCCAGGGCGGCGCGATCACGCTGCGCGAACCGGAATTGCAGGCGCTCTACCGCCCGGCCTATTTCGGCTACATCCTGGGCGTGCCGGTACCGATCGTCGTCATCCTCACGGTGACGGCCATTGCAGCCTTCATCCTCTATCGCACGCGCTACGGTCGCCATGTCGTGGCTGTCGGCTCGAACAGCGATGTCGCGCGTTATTCCGGCATTCCGGTCAACCGCGTGCGCACCATCGCCTTCGTCATCCAGGGCCTCTGTGTCGCCATCGCCGTGCTGCTTTATGTGCCGCGCCTCGGCTCCACCTCGGCCACGACAGGCATTCTCTGGGAATTGCAGGCGATTACCGCGGTCGTCGTCGGCGGTACGGCGCTGAAGGGCGGGGCGGGCCGCGTCTGGGGCACGATCTGCGGCGCCTTCATTCTCGAACTGGTCGGCAACATCATGCTGCTCTCCAACTTCATCAGCGAATATCTGATCGGGGCCATCCAGGGCGCGATCATCATCATTGCGATGCTCGTCCAGCGCTCGCTGGTGCGCAAGTCGTAGGCCAAGCAATACCGCAAGAGCCTCAAACGCTTTTGCGGGGGAACTAGCCGGGTCCACAGGTCGCCCGGCCACGAAGGAAAGACCTGATTTTGGGAGGAAATTCATGCGCAAGAAACTATTGGGCCTGACGGTCGCGGCAATGGCGCTCGTCGCCGGCGTCGTGCACGCACAGGAAGAAAAGAAGGTCACGATCGGCGTCTCGATCCCGGCCGCCGACCATGGCTGGACCTCGGGCGTCGTCTTCCACGCCGAACGCGTCGCCAAGCTCCTCATGGAGCGCAATCCGGGCCTCAACATCATCGTGAAGACTTCGCCGGATCCGGCAAGCCAGGCGAATGCCGTGCAGGACCTTGAAACGCAGGGCATCGACGCGCTCGTCATCCTGCCGACCGATCCGGATCCGCTGGTCAACGCCATCAAGGAAGTGAAGGGCAAGGGCACGTTCGTGACGCTCGTCGACCGTGCGCCGAGCACCAACGACAGTTCCGTGCGTGACCTCTACGTCGCCGGCAACAATTTCGCACTTGGCCAGACGGCCGGCGAATATATCAAGACCACGACGCCGGAAGCCGAAGTCGTCGTCATCCGTGGCATGGCGATCCCGATCGACCAACAGCGCCAGGACGGCTTCGACAAGGGCATCGAAGGCTCCGGCGTCAAGGTCCTCGACCGTCAATACGGCAACTGGAACCGAGACGACGCCTTTAAGGTCATGCAGGACTACCTGACCAAGTACCAGAAGATCGACGTCGTATGGTGCCAGGACGACGACATGGCTGTCGGCGTGCTCCAGGCCATCGAGCAGGCCGGCCGCAAGGACATCCAGTATGTCATCGCCGGTGCCGGTTCGAAGGACATGATCAAGAAGGTCATGGACGGCGACAAGATGATCCCGGTCGACGTGCTCTATCCGCCGGCAATGGTCGGCACGGCGCTCGAGATGACCGTCGCCAACTTCTACGGCCAGGTTCCTGTGCGCGGCGTCTACACGATCGATGCGACGCTGGTGACCAAGGACAATGCGAAGGAATTCTACTTCCCGGATTCTCCGTTCTGATCTGACGAAAACCAGACCGCCCGGGGCATGATGCCCCGGGCGGTTTTTCTTGCCCCTTGCCCACAATTTCACATTGCCCGCCCCGCCAAAGGCCGTTAGCTTTTCACGCGCTGCGGTACGTACCGCAAAAATATTCGAGACTGGCCGCGCGGACGGCCGCGTCCATGGGAGGAAGTCACCGATGAAGACGATCAAGGGCCCGGCCCTGTTTCTTGCGCAGTTCGCGGGCGATACCGCGCCGTTCAATTCCTGGGACTCGATCACCAAATGGGCCGCCGACATCGGCTACAAGGGCGTGCAGGTTCCGAGCTGGGATGCGCGCTTCATCGACCTGAAGAAGGCCGCCGCCTCCAAGACCTATTGCGACGAGTTCGCCGGCAAGGCGCGTGAAAACGGCGTCGAGGTCACCGAGCTTTCCACCCATCTGCAGGGCCAGCTTGTCGCCGTGCACCCGGCCTATGACGAGGCCTTCGATGGTTTTGCCGCGCCCGAAGTGCGCGGCAATCCGAAGGCGCGCCAGGAATGGGCCGTCGAGCAGGTCAAGATGGCGCTCACCGCCTCCAGGCACCTCGGCCTCGATGCCATGGCCAGCTTTTCCGGTGCGCTCGCCTGGCCCTTCGTCTATCCCTGGCCGCAGCGCCCCGCCGGTCTCGTCGAGACCGCCTTCGACGAACTAGCAAAACGCTGGAGGCCGATCCTCGACCATGCCGAGGAGAACGGCGTCGATATCTGCTACGAAATCCATCCCGGTGAGGACCTGCACGACGGCATCACCTACGAGATGTTTCTGGAGCGCACCGGCAACCATGCCCGTGCCTGCATGCTCTACGACCCCTCGCACTATGTCCTTCAGTGCCTCGACTATCTCGACAATATCGACATCTACAAGGACCGCATCCGCATGTTCCATGTGAAGGATGCCGAGTTCAATCCGACCGGCCGGCAGGGCGTCTATGGCGGTTATCAGGGTTGGGTCAACCGCGCCGGCCGCTTCCGTTCGCTCGGCGACGGCCAGGTCGATTTCGGCGCCGTCTTCTCCAAGATGGCCGCCAACGACTTTTCGGGCTGGGCCGTGGTCGAATGGGAATGCGCGCTGAAACATCCGGAGGACGGTGCCCGCGAAGGCGCGGAATTCGTCAAGGCGCATATCATCCGCGTCACGGAAAAGGCGTTTGACGATTTTGCCGATGCCGGCACGGATGACGCCGCCAACCGGCGCATGCTCGGGCTTTAAGGAGGAATACAGGATGGCAATCGAAGAAAGCGCAAGCGAAACGCGGGAACGCCGTATCCGGCTCGGCATGGTCGGCGGCGGCTCCGGCGCCTTCATCGGCGCGGTGCACCGCATCGCCGCCCGGCTCGACGATCACTATGAGCTTGTCGCCGGCGCGCTCTCGTCCTCGCCGGAAAAGGCCGAGCAGTCGGCGCGCGAGCTCGGGCTCGATCCCTCGCGCAGCTATGGCAGCTTCAAGGAAATGGCGATCCGCGAGGCCAAGCTGAAGAACGGCATCGAGGCGGTGGCGATCGTCACGCCGAACCACGTGCATTACGAGGCCGCGAAGGAATTCCTGAAGCGCGGCATCCACGTCATCTGCGACAAGCCGCTCACCTCGACGCTTGGCGATGCGCGCAAGCTGAAGAAGCTGGCGGAGGAGAGCGATGCGCTCTTCGTGCTCACCCACAACTACACCGGCTATCCCATGGTCCGCCAGGCGCGCGAAATGGTGGCGAACGGCGAACTCGGCCCGATCCGTCTGGTGCAGATGGAATATCCGCAGGACTGGCTGACGGAAGACATCGAGAGCAGCGGCCAGAAGCAGGCCGCCTGGCGCACCGACCCGACCAAGTCGGGTGCCGGCGGTTCCACCGGCGACATCGGCACCCATGCCTATAATCTCGGCTGCTTCGTCTCCGGTCTCGAACTGGAGGAACTGTCCGCCGATCTCGACAGCTTCGTGGCAGGCCGTCGCCTCGACGACAACGCCCATGTCATGCTGCGCTTCAAGGAGAAGGACGGCGCGCGCGCCAAGGGCATGCTGTGGTGCAGCCAGGTGGCACCCGGCCACGAGAATGGCCTCAAGGTGCGCGTCTACGGCACCAAGGGCGCCCTCGAATGGGTGCAGGCCGATCCGAACTACCTCTGGTACACGCCCTTCGGCGAGCCGAAGCGCCTCATCACCCGCAACGGTGCCGGTTCGGGCCCTGCTGCCGCGCGCATGAGCCGCGTGCCCTCCGGCCATCCGGAAGGCTATCTCGAAGGTTTTGCCAACATCTATTCCGAAGCCGCCCGCGCGATCTATGCCAAGCGCCGCGGCGCCGCGGCGGATCCCGCCATCGTCTATCCGACGGTGGATGACGGCCTGAAGGGCATGCTCTTCGTCGATGCCTGTGTGCAGTCGTCGAAGAAGAACGGGGCGTGGGTGAAGGTCTGATCAGTCTCCGCCAGCGGCCGCCGCGTCATCGCGGCGGTCGCGGCTGCGTCAGGAAAAGATGCTGCCGAGGCGGATGACCAGTTTCTTGTCGAACATCTGCCCGCGATCGAACATCCAGTTCAGCGCGTCGCGTGTTGCCCATGCCCGCTTGTAGGGGCGCGCACTCGTCAACGCTTCGAAGACGTCGCAGACAGTGGCAAGGCGGATTTCCGGGCTGAGCTGTTCCGCCTTCAGGCCGAGCGGATAACCGCTGCCGTCGAGCATCTCGTGATGGAACCGGCAGATGTCGAGGGTCAGCTCCGAAACATTGCCCTGTTCCTTCAGCAGCCGGTAGCCGACCTCCGGATGGTTGCGCACCACGCGCCGTTCCTCTGCTTCCAGACTGCCCGTCTTGTTGAGAATGGCATTCGGTATCATCAGCTTGCCGACATCGTGCAGCAGGCCCGCTACGCCCAGTTCCCGCACCATGTCTTCGTCATAGTCGAGCAGGCCGGCGAGCTTCATCATCAGGGCGCTCACCGCCAGCGAGTGGACATAGGTTCCTTCGTCCTTGGTCTTGAGGCGGGTGACCTTGAGGAAAACCTCCGGCGACGCGTCGATGCGTTCGGAAATCTCCCCGGCGACCGGACCCAGCGTATCGATCTGAAGATTGCCGGAGCGAACGGCATCGAAACTGTTGCGCAGGGCGCTTGCCGCCTGTGTGACGGTTTCCTGCGTGCGGCGGCGCTCCTCGGCCTTCAGATCGGCAGCTTCGTCGATATCGATCGTGCTTCTCTGCGGATTGACCAGCGCATAGGCCGCCGACGTCGCAAGGATCGCGCGCACGGTCTCATCGGATTGCACCAGGAACCGCCGGCCGTCGAATTCCGCGTTCGGGCACTCGACGGATTCGATGAACATGCCTTTCCGAACGAGATGCTTGGGTATTCGCCGTACCACGCGCCAGATCTCCATCCCTGCATGGATACTTTGAAGGAAGAACTCCTAAGCTTTGTTTAAGTGAAGCCTGTTTTAGGTCTGCGGCTTTGCCATGCTCCTGCCTGGTGACCAAGATGCTTGCGTGTTCTTCGCCATCCAGGGGCGAAAAGCCGCCGCGTGGATGTCTGTGCAGGTGACCATCACGCGACCATCACGCGATGGTTGACTTTTCGTATGATGGCTTTACTGCAACGTTGCAGATTTTAGCGCCTGTACGTCTGGCCACCATTTCAAGAGATGACGATGATCGATCCCAAGACCCTTGCCGAGCGTTTTCCCGGCGATTTCGTGTTCGGCGTGGCGACGGCCGCCTTCCAGATCGAGGGCGCGACGAATTTGGATGGCCGCAAGCCGTCGATTTGGGATGCCTTCTCCAACATGCCCGGCCGGGTCTTCGGCCGGCACAATGGCGATGTCGCCTGCGACCACTATAATCGCCTGGAGCAGGATCTGGACCTCATCCAGTCGCTCGGCGTCGAGGCCTATCGTTTCTCCATCGCCTGGCCGCGCATCATTCCGGAGGGCACCGGGCCGGTGAACGAGAAGGGGCTGGATTTCTACGACCGCCTCGTCGATGGCCTCAAGGCCCGCGGCATCAAGGCCTTTGCGACGCTCTACCATTGGGACCTGCCGCTGATGCTGGCCGGCAATGGCGGCTGGACGGCGCGATCGACGGCCTATGCCTTCCAGCGTTATGCAAAAACCGCCATCGCCCGCCTCGGCGACCGGCTGGACGCGGTGGCGACCTTCAACGAGCCCTGGTGCTCCGTCTGGCTCAGCCATCTCTACGGCATCCACGCGCCCGGCGAACGCAACATGGATGCGGCGCTGCACGCCCTGCATGTCACGAACCTGGCGCACGGCCTTGGTGTTGCGGCCATCCGCTCCGAGCGGGCGGATCTGCCGGTCGGCCTCGTGCTGAATGCCCACCAGACCTATGCCGGCAGCGACAGCGCGGCGGACCAGGCCGCTGCCGCCCGCGCCTTCGATTTTCACAACGGCGTCTTCTTCGGCCCGGTCTTCAAGGGCGAGTATCCGGCAAGCTTCCTTTCGGCGCTTGGCCACCGCATGCCGCAGATCGAGCCGGGCGACATGGAAACGATCAGCCAACCGCTCGACTGGTGGGGCCTCAACTACTACACGCCCATGCGGGTTTTGGATGACCCGTCGGAAGGCGCCGTCTTCCCCGCCACGGTGCCCGCGCCGCCCATTGCCGACATCCAGACGGATATCGGCTGGGAGGTCTATGCGCCGGCGCTTGGCGATCTCATCCGCAAGCTCAATGCGGCCTATGCGCTGCCGGATTGCTACATCACGGAAAACGGCGCCTGCTACAATATGGGCGTCGAAAACGGCACGGTCGACGACCAGCCGCGCCTCGACTACATCGCCGAGCATCTCGGTGTTACCGCCGACCTGATCGGCGAGGGTTATCCGATGCGCGGCTACTTCGCCTGGAGCCTGATGGACAATTTCGAATGGGCGGAAGGCTATCGCATGCGCTTCGGCATCGTGCATGTCGACTATGACACACAGGTGCGCACGGTGAAGAAGAGCGGCCAATGGTACGGTGAACTTGCCGCCCAGTTTCCGAAGGGCAACCACCGCGCAGCCTGATACCGCTCGCATTGTCATGACCGACGTAAAGGATTCATAACGGTTCTGCCGCATCATCGCTCTTCGACCGGAGAAGACGATGCTGCGACTTGCGCGCCACCTTTCGAGCATGATCGGCGCCAGACGACTTGCGGTCGTGCTGGGCGTGCTCGCGTCCTTTGCCGTCGTCGTCAGCCTTGCCACCATTCTCGTCATGATGGCGCTCGGCTTTCTCGCCAACCGGGCCAATGAACTGGATGAGGAACGCACGCGCCAGGCGGTGTTCGGTTCCCTCTCGTCGCAGCGCAGTTCCATGGTCACGACGGTGCGCGACTACGCGGTCTGGGACGATGCCGTGCAGGCCATTTATGGTCAGGCCGACATGCCCTGGCTGGTCACCAATTTCGGCCTCGCCACGGAGGGCGGCCCGCTTTTCGATACGGTTTTCCTCGTCGATGAAAACGGCCGTACCATGCTCGCCTATCGAAATGGCGCACCCCTGGAGGCGGATGCGCATTCCTATGGTGGCACGGTGTTTGAGGATCTTTACGACAAGGTCATCAAGGCAGGGCTGGAGCCCGGCGAGGAACTGGGGGCTTTCCTGCATACGCCGCATGGCCCCGCCGTTGCGGCCGTGTCGGCCATCCGCCCGGTTTCCGATGCGGTAAAGGCGCCGGCAGATGCCCTGCGCACCCTCTTCATCATCCGGCACCTGTCACCGGCGCGGATCGCACGGATCGCCGACAATTTTCTGATTTCCGGCCTTATACTGACGCAGGAGGAGCCAGCGACAGGCTCGGCCGTGCCCCTGACAAACCCCGGCGGAACGGTGCTCGGCTACCTGTCCTGGACGCCGGATGCGCCGGGCGACAAAAGCTATGCGCAGGTGCGCCCGCTCGTTCTCCTCGCGCTGGCCGGGGTCATCGTCTTCTTCGTGCTGCTGGTGCTGACCGGCGCTGCCTTCGTGATCCGCCTCAAGGCAGATGAGAACAAGGCCCGCATACAGGCCTTGACCGACCGCTTGAGCGGCCTTCGCAACCGCACCGGCCTCTATCTCGGCCTCGACGAGTTGAATGCGCGCGCTGTGCTGGAAGAGCGCGATGTCGTGATGCTGTATCTCGATCTCGACGGCTTCAAGGACGTCAATGATTTCTACGGCCATGGGGTCGGCGACCGGTTGATCCGCGGGGTCTCGGCCGGGCTTGCCCGTCTTGTTCCGCCGGGCACCTTGCTCGCCCGCATCGGCGGCGACGAGTTCGCCATCGCCTTCCTCGGCACGGTGGATGGCCCGGAGACCGAGCGGCTGACGCGGTCCATCCTCGATTTCTTTGCAGAACCCTTTGCCATCGGCGAGCGTGTCGCCATTGTCGGCGCCAGCATCGGCCTTGCCGTTTCGCGCAAGGGGGCGGTCGGCAGCGAGGAGCTTCTACGACGGGCGGATGTCGCCATGTACCGGGCAAAACATGCCGGCCGTGGCCGCGCCATGCACTATGAAACGCTGATGGATGACGACCGCGACGAGCGGCGGGAGATGGAGGAAGCGCTGCGGGTGGCCGTGGCGCAGGGCGAGATCGACGTCGTCTTCCAGCCGATAGTCAAGGCGCGCGGCCGTGAGATCTGCGGCGTGGAGGCGCTCGCCCGCTGGCATCGCGGCGGGACCGTGTCGGTGCCGCCGGACGTCTTCATTCCGCTGGCGGAGGCGACTGGCATCATCGATGCGCTCGGTCCGCTGGTTCTAAAGCGTGCCTGCGAGGCGGCGCGCAACTGGCCGGATATCGGCATATCGATCAACGTCTCGCCGGCGCAATTCCGCAATCCCTATTTTCCGGATCAGGCCCTGGCGATTATCGAGGCTGCGGGCATCGAGCCGTCGCGTGTCACGCTGGAAATCACCGAAGGCTATTTCATCCAGAATCCCGGCCGCGCGAAGCTCGTCATGGATAGGCTGAAGGCTGGCGGCGTGCGCATTGCGCTCGACGATTTCGGTGCTGGCTTTTCGAGTGTCGGTTATCTCATCCGCTTCGGTTTCGACCGCATGAAGATCGACCGGTCGCTCACCATAGCGGGCGGGCAATCGGTGAAGGGCGGCGCGATGCTGCAGGCGACCGTGGCGCTCGCCGCGTCCTTCGACATGCCGGTGACGGCGGAGGGCGTGGAGACCGGCGAGCAGGCCGCCTTCCTGCATCTCTGCGGCTGCGACCAGCTCCAGGGGTATTTCTTCGGCAGGCCGATGAGCGAGAAGGCGATCAGCGAACTGCTCATTCCGCCAGCCGCCGTGCAGGCAGCGGCCAGTTGATCACTTGCCGAGATGGCGTTCGCCGCGCTTGCGGGCGAGATCCATCTGTTTCTGGCGCTGACGAAAGCGCAGCCGGTCGTCCTCGCTCCGGGTCGTGTAACATTGCGGACAGGAAACGCCGGCCTCGTAGAGCGGCGAGGTGACGTCCTCGGCAGTCAACGGATGGCGGCAGGCGCGGCAGAGCTTGTGCTTGCCTTCCTCCAGTCCGTGCAGCACGGAAACGCGCTCATCGAAGACGAAGCAGGCGCCTTCCCAAAGGCTTTCCTCCGCCGGCACCTCTTCGAGATACTTCAGGATGCCGCCCTTGAGGTGGTAGACCTCGTCGAAACCCTCTTCCTTCATGAAGGCGGTCGCCTTCTCGCAGCGGATGCCGCCGGTGCAGTACATGGCGATCTTCGGCTTGTTGTGCAGGCCGGTATTGTTGCGCACCCAGTCCGGAAACTCGCGGAACGTCTTGGTGTTCGGATCGACCGCGCCCTTGAACATGCCGATCGCCGTCTCGTAGTCGTTGCGCGTATCGATGACGATCGTGTCCGGATCGGAAATCAGCGCATTCCAGTCCTCCGGCGCCACATAGGTGCCGACGGAGCGCGTGGGGTCGATGTCCTCGACGCCCATCGTGACGATCTCGTTCTTGAGGCGCACCTTCATGCGCAGGAAGGGCATGTCGCTTGCAAAGCTCTCCTTGTGCTCCAGCCCGGCAAATTCCGGCTGGCTGCGCAGGAAGGCAAGGACCGTGCGGATGCCGGCATGCGGGCCGGCGATCGTGCCGTTGATGCCTTCGTGGGCCAGCAGCAGCGTGCCGCGTACGCCGTTTTCCTCGCAGAGCGCCTGCAAGGGGTCGCGAAGGTCCGCGAAACGCGGCACCGAGACGAAATGGTAAAGTGCCGCCACGAGGAACGTGCCGTCTTCAGCGGGCAGGGAGGTTTGGTTTGTCATGGCCGCCACATACAGCTTTGGCGCATTTCAGGCAATGCGGCGCTCTGTAGCGCCGTCAGGCAAGCTGATGCAGGCTTGCGCCATCGCTGGCGCCGAGCGCCATCGACTGGTTGGAATACTGGCTCTCGCCCGTCACTTCGCGGCCGACCCAGTTCGGCAGGTTCGGCTCGTCATGGATCGAGGCCAGTTCGACTTCGGCGATGATAAGGCCCTGCTGAGCGCCGCCATAGACGTCGACTTCCCAGACATGACCTTCGTGCGGCACCTTGTAGCGCACCTTTTCGATGACATTGCCGATGGCGTGGCGCAGCATGTCCTCGGCCTCGTCGCGGTCGACGTCATATTCGTACTCGTCGCGAACAAGCGCGGCATGGCCGACCTTCAGGGTGATGCGCGCCTTGCCGTCGCCGTAGATGCGGACCCGCAGAGACCGGTCATCCTGAGCAACAATATAGGCTTGCCGTATGGCGATGCCTTCGTCTGCGAAGGTACGCCATCGCTGGCCAGACACCAGGAACTTCCGCTCGATCTCTTTTGCCACAGGCACGCTTTCGCAGTTGGAGACAGGCTTAGGCGAGGGAAAGACTACACGATAAGTGTGTCATGACAAGGCCATGAATCATGCTTTAGGCTCGACAGAACGTCGCAGACGCGGTATTCGGATCAAAATTCAATCGTTTTAAAAGGTCGTGCCATGAGCGAGAAAAACGCCAAGCTCCTTTCCGTCCTGAAGCTGCAGCCGGTCGTGCCGGTGCTGATCATCGATGATCTCAAGACGGCCGTTCCGCTGGCGCGCGCGCTTGTTGCCGGCGGCCTGAAGGCGATCGAGATCACGCTCCGCACGCCGGCCGCGCTCGAGGCGATCCGTGCGGTTGCCAACGAGGTCGAGGGTGCCGTCGCCGGTGCCGGTACGATCCTCAATGCCGCGCAGTTCGAGGCGGCCGTGGAAGCCGGCTCGCAGTTCATCGTCAGCCCCGGCACGACACAGGAGCTGATCGATGCGGCAAACGATTCCGATATTCCGCTTCTGCCGGGTGCCGCCACCGCCAGCGAGGTCATGGGCCTGCGCGAAGAGGGCTATCAGGTGCTGAAATTCTTCCCGGCCGAACAGGCGGGCGGTGCGGCCTACCTGAAGTCGTTGTCCTCGCCGCTTGCCGGCACGCTGTTCTGCCCGACCGGCGGCATCACGCTGTCGAATGCCCGCGACTATCTTTCGCTGCCGAATGTCGTCTGCGTCGGCGGCTCGTGGGTGGCGCCGAAGGAGCTTGTCGCCAAGGGCGACTGGGCCGGCATTACCAAGCTCGCAGCGGAAGCCGCAGCGCTCAAGGGCTGAGACAGGTTCAAAGGAATTGCAGACGGGCGGCCCTTGGTCGCCCGTTATGCGTTTGTAATTCGGGGCGTGCATTCCTATCTTGCCTTGCAGTCGGCCCCTGCGATGACAAGAAAAACGGAGACGCCCTATGTTTGACGCCAAGAAGTTGCTTGACCAGTTCCTCGGTTCGCAGGTGCCCGGTGCCGGCGGATCGGTGCGCGACCGCGCCGGCCAGGTCACCCAGCTCGCCAAGGACAATCCGCTTGCCTCGATCGCCATTGCCGGCGTGCTGCTCGGTACAGGCACCGGCCGCCAGGTGGCGGGCTCCGCGCTGAAGCTCGGCAGTCTCGCCGCCATCGCCGGCCTCGGTTACCAGGCCTACAAGAACTACAAGGCCGGCCAGAACCCTGTCGAGACCACACAGGGCACGACCCCGGAACTCCTGCCGCCGCCGACCGATTCAGGCTTCCACCCCGAAGCCGTCAGCACCGATTTCGCGCTTATCCTCGTTCGCGCCATGATTGCCGCCTCGCGCGCCGATGGCCATATCGACGAGGCCGAGCGTACCCGCATCATGGACAAGCTGAAGGTCTCCGGCCTCGGCGCCGATGCTGCGCAGTTCCTCGAAGACGAACTTGCCAACCCGGTCGATCTCGATGCGATCATCGCAGCGGCGACGACCGAAGAACAGCGTGTCGAACTCTACACCGCTTCACGCCTCGCCATCGAGCCGAAGTCGCGCGCCGAACGTGGCTATCTCGACCTGCTTGCCGGCCGCCTCAACCTGCCGGATGCGCTGGTCGACCACATCGAGGCGACGGTTTCCGCCGCCACCGTCTAAGACTTGCCGGGGAGCGGCCGAACGCCGCTCCCCGCTTTCCACGTTGCGCCGGCAGGCCGCCTGTTCTATCCCTTCGGCAACGACCGAAGGAGAATTTGCATGCGCGATCTCACAGACTGGAAGGGTTGCCCGCCACCGGCACCCGTTACGCTTGAAGGCCGCACGGTGCGCCTCGAGCCCTACGACCGCGCCAAACACCTTCAAGCCCTCTGGGATACCTTTGGCGGCATGGCGATCAACCCGCTGCTGCGCTATTTCGCACAGGCCGATTTCACCGGCATTGACGGTTTCGATGCGTGGACCGAGGCGGTGATCAAATCCGGCTGGGTGCGCGAGGTCATGGTCGACAAGGCAAGCGACACGGTCGTGGGCATGGCGCACTACATGCGGCCCGACCCGGCAAACGGTGTCGTCGAGATCGGCGGCATTGCGCATGGCCCCAGCATGGCTCGCTCGGCCCTCTCCACCGAGGCGCAGTATCTTCTCGCCAAGCATGTCTTCGAAGATCTCGGCTACCGCCGCTACGAGTGGAAGTGCCACAACGGCAATGCGGCGAGCAAACGCACCGCCGCCCGCCTCGGCTTCGCCTTCGAGGGCGTCTTCCGCCAGCACATGCTGTCGAAGGGCGAGAACCGCGACACCGCCTGGTTCTCGATCATCGATGGCGAGTGGCCGGCCGTCGCCAAGGCGTTCGATGCCTGGCTTTCGCCAGACAATTTCGATGCCGATGGCCAGCAGAAGCGCAAACTGGAAGACATCCGCGCCGAGATCGCCAAGGCGGACGCGGCATGAGCGAGGAAAACAAGGGAAAATCGGCAGCGCTTGCGGCGTTTTTCATCCTGCTCGGCACAGGCGTGGTGTTCTACTTCCTGCCGCGCGTCATGATCGCCCTTGGCGACGTATCGCCATGGTTGGCGGGCGTGTTCGGCACGCTGATGGTGCTCGCTTTCTTCCTGCTGTTCTGGCTCAGGGCGCGCTACCAGCGCAACCGCGGAAACTAGGCCTGCAGCGAGGCTCCAAGCAGGAGCATTCCAAGAACCATCACAAGAGCTGCGCCGCCGATTTCGATGGCGGTGCCGATGCGCTGGCCGGCCGAACCGTTGCCGGCGAAGCGCACGGCCGCACCCTTGGCGGTGACGGCGAGGGTCGCTAGCGTCGACACCGTAATGGCCGTGCCGATCGACATGGCGAAGACGGCGAGCAGGCCGCCCAGATAAAGGCCGTTCAGGAGCGCGAAGCTCAGCACGATCAGTGCGCCGGAGCAGGGGCGCAGCCCCACCGCGACGATGGCCGACCAGGCTTCGCGCAGCGCGAAACGCTCGCCTTTCAGCAGTGACGGATCCGGCGCATGGGCATGGCCGCAGGTCGAGCAGACTTCGCCTGCATGATGGTGGTGATCGTGCTCGTGATGATGGTCATGGACCTCGACCGCCTGGGCGCCGAGCGCGGAGGCGCGCCGGCTGGCCGGCCACAGTTTCCTGAAGAGCAGCCAGGCGCCGAAGAGGGTGATGAGGGCATAGCTGCCGATTTCGAGCGCGCGGGTGGCGTCGGTCATCGAAACGGTGGTGCCGCGCAGGAAGAGAAAGGCCGCGCCGACCAGCAGGATGGCGACGATGCCCTGGAGGATCGAGGAGAGGAAGGAGAGCAACACGCCGCGCTTCAGCTCCACCTCGTTTGCCAGCATGTAGGACGAGATGACGGCCTTGCCATGGCCGGGGCCGGCGGCGTGGAAGACGCCGTAGCCGAAGGACAGCGCCACTAGCGTCGAGGCTGCCCAGGGGTTCGTGCGCATCTCCTTCAGTGCGCCGGTCATCAGCCGGTAAAAACCCTGCTGCTGCGCGTTGATCCAGCCGAACAGGCTGCCGAAGGTGCCGGTCGTATTGAAGCCCGGTTCCGCCGAGCCGATGCCGAGCGGTGACTGGGCATGGGCGAGGGAGACCGTGGCCACGATGGCGAGCGTCACGGTGGCGAGGGCAAGGGCGCGTCCGCGGGTCAGCATGACATCTCCAGACGGGTGGCGAAGAGTTTCGACATGTCGGTGCCGGCCGGGTCGTTGAAGAAGGCTTCCGTCAAGGTGTCCTGGTTCTGGGCAAGCACTTCGTCCGCATCGGGCCGCACCACCGTGCGCGTGCAGGCGGAAAACTTGTCGCCGACGGCAACGAGGTCGTCATCGGACGCGAAATCCATCGCCGCATACATGGTCGGGTCATAGACGCCGAAGGTGAGCTTGCCCTTGAGCGGCATCACTTCGCCCGGCTTGACGGAGAAGAACATCAGGAGCTGGCCTTCCTTGAAGTCGACATTGATCGCGTCGGGTTTTCCGACCTTCACGGTTTTGCCGTCTTCAGTGATCGTCGTGTAGTAGCTGAACTCTTCGAGCGATTCGAGAACGGTCTTGCCGACCTCGGCCAGCTCGTCCGGATCGAGCACGGAATTGCTGTTCTTGTCGAAGTCCATCACGACGCTTGCGGAAAACATGTCGTCGAAGCGCCAGACATTACGCAGCTCGCTGACCGTGCCGTCTTCGCCGGCCACCACTTCCAGTCGCGCCTCGGCAAAGATGTGCGGATGGGCAAACGCCACAGCCGGGGCGATGAAGGCTGCTCCGGCAACGAGAAGGGGGAGCAATCGCATCGGTTTGTGTCCTCTCGAAGCGGCGGGGCGGTCTTCAGAATCGTCCGGTTGAATGTACCGCAAATGGGTCGGAATTGGGACCTTACCAGCGCTGCATTACGCCTCGATGCCGGGATTGCGGCGGAACCAGGCGTGCAGGAAATCGACGAAGGTGCGCACCTTCGCGGGCAGGTAGCGGCGGTGTGGGTAGATCGCGTAGATGCCGCGGTCGGTTGGCAGATAGTCTTCGAGAATCGAGACGGTGCGGCCGGCATCGAGGCAGGGACGGGCGATGAAGGCCGGCACCTGCGCGACGCCGAGGCCGCTTGCGGCAGCGCGCACTGCGGCGGTCGGGCTGTTGACTTCGATATTGCCGCTGACCGGAACGCTGAAGCCGGCACCTTTCTCGTCGATAAAGCGCCAGTTGCTGTGCGACTTGCCGTTGGTGTCGATGATGCAGGGCAGGCGGGCGAGGTCGTTCGGATGATTGATCGGGCCAACGCGTTCTAGGAACTCCGCGCTCACGCAGACTTTCAGGTGGAAATCGCCAAGCTTGCGGGCGATAAGCGCCGAATCTTCAAGCTTGGTGATGCGGACCGCGACGTCGAAGCCTTCCTCCACCAGATCGACGAACCGGTCGTCGGAGACGATTTCCAGCGAGAGTTCCGGATGCTCCTTGCCGAAATCGATGAGCGACTGGCCGATATCGGCATCGACGAAGGTGCGCGGGGCAGAAACCTTCAGTTTGCCGCGCAGGTCCGTGTTCTTCTCACGCACGAGATCGGCGAGGTTGTCGATCTCCTTCAGGATGTCGGAGGCGGTGCGATAATAGATATGGCCGGCCTCGGTCATCGAGAACTGGCGGGTGGTGCGGTTGAGCAGCAGGGTGCCGAGTTCGTCCTCCAGCTCGCGCACATATTTGGAAAGCAGCGCCTTGGACCGACCGGTCTTGCGCGAGGCCGCGGAAAAACCCTCGGCGTCAACGACGTCGATGAAGGCCCGGATTCGGGTCAATGTGTCCATGTATCCCCACTCGACTGTCGCGCCGCATCGCCGGAAATGCAAAGGCGGCGCAGGGCCGGCCGAAACGTGATGGCCGGTGCGTTATAACCATGCTTTGAAACTACGTTTCGCGAATGTCGTGGCTGGGAGGATATTTTCAATAGCGAAATGCAAAAAACCTCTTGATTGCGACAGCGATTCTTCTTATCTCCCCCTTGCCCAAAGTCGCACGTGCCTGTGGGTGTCCGCCGACCCTCGATTTGGTGAGGAACTCGGTAAGGTACCTGGAACTAACCCCTCCAGTCGTTTCTCCGGCCAACCGGAAGAGCGAGGACATCTTGAAGCAACGACGGTGCGGGCCTTTCTGGTGTCTGCCGGCTTTCCAACAGCCGGGGTTACTGAAGAGGCACACCTTCATTGCCGGACGTGCGGTCGGGTTTTCCCACCAATCAAAGGCAGACAAAGCCGAATTGAAGCCTAGGCGGGCTTCGGTTCACCGATCGCGCATGATGCGCATGCTTGGTTCCGGGGTCTCCACCGGCTGGTTCCAGAGCGTGCTCGCATCCTGCCCTTTGTCCTCCGGGTTTCCCGGAGCAACCTGGATATGGGGAATACCGAAATGGCGACTGCACGTATTATCGACTTCCTGAACACCCGACGTCCCGACGGCCCGTGCCTCGTGGTCGACCTCGATGTCGTGCGTGACAATTTCAAGGCGTTCCGCCACGCGCTGCCCGACAGCTCGATCTACTATGCCGTCAAGGCAAACCCGGCGCCGGAAGTCCTGCGCCTGCTCGCCTCCATGGGCTCCAACTTCGATTGCGCGTCCGTCGCCGAAATCGAAATGGCGCTCGATGCCGGTGCGACCCCGAGCCGTATCTCCTTCGGCAACACGATCAAGAAGGAACGCGACGTTGCCAAGGCGCATGCGCTCGGCGTTTCGCTCTTCGCCGTCGACAGCCATGAGGAAGTCGAGAAGATCGGCCGTGCCGCTCCGGGTGCCCGCGTGTTCTGCCGCGTCCTGACCGACGGCGAAGGTGCCGAATGGCCGCTGTCGCGCAAGTTTGGTTGCGTGCCGCAGATGGCCGTCGACGTGCTCGTCTACGCCCACCAGAACGGTCTCGTCTCCTACGGCGTGTCGTTCCATGTCGGCTCGCAGATGACGAAGCTCGACGCCTGGGATGCGGCCCTTGCCGATGCCAAGCGCGTCTTCGTGCAGCTTGCCAAGCAGGGCATCGAGCTCAAGATGGTCAACATGGGCGGCGGCTTCCCGACGAAGTACCTGCGCGACGTTCCGTCGGCTGAAGCCTATGGCAAGGCGATCTTCGGTGCGCTGAAGAAGCACTTCGGCAACCAGATTCCGGAAACCATCATCGAGCCGGGCCGCGGCATGGTCGGCAATGCGGGTGTGATCAAGGCGGAAGTCGTTCTCGTCTCGAAGAAGTCGGATAACGACAACCATCGCTGGGTCTTCCTCGACATCGGCAAGTTCGGCGGTCTCGCCGAAACCATGGACGAGGCGATCCGCTACCCGATCCGCACCGCGCGTGATCAGGACGAGATGGAGCCCTGCGTGCTTGCCGGCCCGACCTGCGATTCGGCCGACGTGATGTACGAGAAGAACATGTATCCGCTGCCGATCACCCTTTCGATCGGCGACGAGGTTCTGATCGAGGGTACCGGCGCCTACACGACGACCTATTCGGCAGTCGCCTTCAACGGCTTCGAGCCGCTCAAGGCCTACGTCATCTAAGCCTATCGGTGCTCCCGTTACGAACGGGAGCACCAAATTCACAATCAGTTTTGGATACCGTTTGAATCGGTTTTGAGCACGGGAGGCCCAGAGATGGCCACTGTTCTTGATTCTGTCCGCGCGTTCTTCGCGCATGCCGCCTTCACCATCGACCAGGAAAATGCCGGCGACGTCGTGGCGCGCGAGCGTCTGCTCGACCGCGTCATGGGCGAGGCCCGCTTCCGCAAGTCGTCCGAAAAGCTGCGCCGTGGCCGCATGCCGGCGGAGGGCCTCGCCCTTGTCGCCCGCGATCCGGATGGCCATGTCATCGGCACGGTGCGCCTGTGGAATGTCGAGGCGGGCGTCGATTCCGACGGCAATGCCGTTTCGGCGCTGCTGCTTGGCCCGCTCGCCGTCGATTGCGAACACGAGGGCAAGGGCATTGGCGGCGCGCTGATGCGGGCGGCCCTCACCGAGGCGCGCGACCGCGGCCATGGTGCGGTGCTGCTCGTCGGCGATCCGGAATATTACGAGCGCTTCGGCTTCTTTGCCGACAAGGCGCAGCACCTCGTCATGCCTGGCCCCTTCGAGCGGCGCCGTTTCCTGGCGCTCGAACTGAAGGACGGCTGGCTGGACGGTGCTGCAGGCGTGCTCGTCGCCAGCGGCCGGCGCCGCGTCATCCTGGACGTGCGCAAGGCTGCCTGAGAAGGAGCCGGCGATGAGCCGGCTCTTTCCAATTTGATGTTTGTCATTGTTTTAATTGGGCAATTGTCAAGATTGGTGCGGATATCGCGCCAATCCTTTCTCCGTTTGGTTTTCGTTTGATCCATCTCAAGGGAGACGCTCGCCTCCCGGCTCCATAGTCGTTCCGAAAAAGACGAGTCGCGATGATGGAGAGACGACATGAATGGAAATGGGAAAAGCCGGTTGGTGCTTGCCGGAATGGCGGCCGGTCTGATGCTGTTCGGCAATCAGGCCTTGGCGGCGGACCTCGAAGAACGCATGGCCCCGCCGGAAGCGACGGTGGATCTCGCGGCGCAAAGCCCCTGGCAGATCCGCGTGCGCGGCCTCGGTGTCATCACCAATGATTCCGGTTCCGTAAATGGCATCGCAGGGTCGAGCCTCTCCTATTCGGACTCGGTCGTTCCCGAACTCGATATTTCCTACTTCTTCACGGACAACATTGCGGCCGAACTCATTCTCGGCACGACCTATGCGAACATCGAGGCGGACGGGTCGATTGCCGGTCTCGGCAAGGTGGGCAAGACATGGCTCCTGCCGCCGACGCTGACCCTGCAGTATCACTTCACTGATTTCGGCGCCTTCAAGCCCTATGTCGGTGCCGGTGTGAACTATACGTACTTCTACAACCAGTCCGGCTCGGGTGCCTTCTCCGACCTCAAGGTCAAAAACAAGGTGGGTGCCGCCCTCCAGGTCGGTTTCGACTACATGCTCGACGAACATTGGGGTGTAAACTTCGACGTGAAGAAGATCTTCCTCGAACCCAAGTGGAAGGTCGATTTCAACGGCACGCCCCTGACGGGCAAGGCGAAGCTGAACCCCTGGCTGGTCGGCGCCGGCGTCACCTACCGGTTCTGAAGACCGGCGCGAGTTGGCCTGCCCTTAGGGGGCGGGCCGGCTCAGTTCGCTGCGCGACGATAGAAGGCGAGCGATCCCGCCAGTGCCAAGAGCGCGCCACCGCAGATGCGGTCGAGCCAGGCGGCTCCCGATGTCTTGAGAACGCGCACGGCCTGTGTGCCGAGGGCGGCATAGCCGACCATCACCATGAAATCGATAGCCGCGAAGACGAGGGCGAGCAGCATGTATTGCTGCGCCTGGGGCGCCGACGGGTCGATGAACTGGGGCAGAAAGGCGGAGAAGAACAGATAGCCTTTCGGATTGGTGACGGCGACGAGGAAGCTTTTTGTGAAGATGGCTTTCGCTGTCGTTCGACCGGCTGACTGCGCATCGTCGAGTGCCCGGCCGATCGAGCCGGTGGAGCGCAGCATCTGTATGCCGAGGAAGGCAAGATAGGCGGCACCCAGCCATTTCACGACGGAGAACCAGAATTCGGAGGCCGCGAGCAGCGCGCCCAATCCGAGCGCGACCGCGCCGATCAGCACGAAATCCGACAGCACGGCGCCGATCATGCCGGGCAGGGCGCGGCGCATGCCGTAGCGCGAGCCGTTGGTGAGTGCGAGCAGGACCGTCGGGCCCGGCGTGGCAATGCCGATGAAGGCGACCGCGGCGAAGGCGAAAAGGGTAACTGATGTCATGATGGGGCCTCCTGCCCCGATTGCTCCCATGCTTCCGCCACCGATGCAAGACGTCCGAAATTGACAGAAAGCGGATAAAGCCCTATGTGCGGAGCAAGGGTGAGAGCCCCTGCCGTCCGCGAGCGCAAGCTTTGGTGAAGTCTCTCTCAGAAACAATCGGTCTTCCAGCATCATGCATGCGAACCGGTGGCAATGCGGGCTCCCTCCGAAATGACGCATGCAGACACTGGAGATCCGACATGCGTCCATCCCCGACGCCCCTGCCATCCCTCGATGCCCTGAAAGACCAGGCGAAGCGGCTGCGTGCCCGTTTTGCCGAGGACGGCCAGGCCATTGCCCATTCCCGCGCGCTCGAACTCATCGCCGCGCAATACGGTTATCGCGACTGGAACACCTTGCACGCGATCGTCGGCAACCGGCCGCCGTTCAATCCGTGGATGCTCGGCTCGCGCGTGCGCGGCCACTATCTCGGCCAGCCCTTCGATGCCGAAGTGCTGGGCGTGCAGGCGCTGACCAGCCAGCCCGGGCGCTACCGCATGACGCTGCATTTCGACGAGCCGGTGGATGTGGTGACCTTCGACAGTTTTTCGGCTTTTCGCCAGCGGGTGAACTGCACCGTCGACGAGACGGGGCGGACGGCCGCAAAAACCTCGAACGGGCGGCCACATCTCGAACTGGAATGGTAGGTATCAGAACGAACCGGACAGCCGCGCTGCAAGGCCGTCGACCTCGAAGTCGGCGGCCGTGTCGGTCTCGCGGCGGATGAGGCGGCTATATTCCAGCGCCGCCGTCGCGCCCTTCGCGAAGGTGTAGGTGAGGGTCGCCGAGAGCGATTTCGTGCGTGTGCGATAGTCGAAGTAGAGCCAGTCGCTATAGGCCTGTTCGAAGGCGAGGCCGAATTTCAGCTTTTCCGTCAGCGCCTTTTCCAACGAAAGGCCGACGGTGCGCACGTCTTCGCCGAGTGAATCGTCCACATCGGCGAGCTGGATGTCGCGCGTGAGCTTTGCCTTCAGGACCGTCTTCTTTGAAACCTGCCATGCCACTTCGCCCTTCAGGAAGGGGCGGGCGCGCTCGACCGTCTTGCCGAGATAGGGACTGAACACGCCGACGATACCGGCCTCCGCCATCACGGTGATGCCGTTCTTGAAGGCGCGGCCATAGGCGAGCGAGCCGCGCAGCGTTTCGGCCGGGAACTGCCCGAAGGTCTTTTGTTCCCACCGGTCGATATGGTTCGTCCGGTATTGCACGGTGACGCCGACCTCGCCGCCCAGCAGCGGACGGATGTGACCGCCGCTCACCTCGTAGAGCGTATTGCCGGCTTCGAGCTGCGTGGGCCGCAATCCGCGGAGCGTGAAATGGGCCTTGCCCCGGTTGAGATTGGAGACCGCGGCGGTGACATGGTTCTTGCCACCCCAGCGTTCATCCGTCAGGCCTACGCTGGTGGCGGCCGCGATGTCGGCCTTGCGGTAGCCGATCAGCAGGCCGGGCAGGGACAGAAAGATATCGCCGGATCGCCGGTATTCGAGACCGCCTTTGAGTGTCAGCTTCATGGTCTTGCTAAGATCGTGGGTATAACCGATTTCGCCGCCGAGCGTTCGCTGGTCGGCAAAGTCGTATTTCGGCACACGCCGGACGCTTGTGGTCAGTCCGTAGGCGAAATGGGAGTCTTCGAGGTCGAGACTGCCCCGCAAACCAAGTTTCGCCTCGCCGAAAGCAGCGGGAAGGGCGGTCGGGTCCTGAAAAATGTTCGACGTCCAACCGCCGCCGATACTGTAATCAACAGTTGAATCTGCAAAAGACGGGTTGCATCCGGTAAGCATCAGAGCCACGAAAATGGGGCCGCGAGGAGAGGGCATCGGATTCCGTTCCTGTCCGTTATTGGAGCAGAATCTTAGGGTTGTATGGTTAAGAATTCTCTCAATGGTTGATATTGCCGCTTGCTTTGCGACTTGATGCACTAAGGGTTGTGCGTGATTGGCAATCGTTAAACTTGTCTATATTATGGTTAACTCTTTGCTATGACTGGCAAATCCGGTTGAATTAATCAGCACTTATATTACCGTCAGTTGCGTACCGAGGAGGTACTCAACCGAAGGAGAGAGACATGAACAAGGTTCGCATCATCGCCGTCGCAACCATCCTCGCATTCGCCGGTACCAGCCAGGCATCCGCTGGTGGCCTTCTCGGCCTCGGCATTCTCGGCGGTAACAAGACCGGCGGCATCGTCATCGCCCCGAGCGTCGGTGTCGGCAACATCCTCAGCGACAATGACGGCAACAACATCCTGAACGGCGTTCTGAACAACACCCTCAACGGCACGCTGTCCGGCGTCCTGAATGGTAACACGCTCGGCATCCTCGGCGGCAGCGACTGCGGCTGCAAGAAGCGCAAACACTGACCGCACCATCCCCGCCCATGCGGTCTGTCGGGAGCCCGGGAGAGCTTCGCTCTCCCGGGCTTTCGTCATTGTGGATTTCAAATGTCAGGACACGCAGAAGCCGTTCTGCGCTCTAAAACAAAAAAGCCCGCGATCATCTCGCGGGCTTCTTCATTTCGTGCGTTTGCCGATCAGTGGTTCATCGCCTTGACGATGTCGTCCGTCATCTTCTTGGCGTCGCCGAGCAGCATCATAGTGC
>NZ_JBQVPI010000006.1:174096-205812 GCF_052438155.1 Shinella sp.
GTGCCGTCCTTGTAGAACAGCGTGTTGTCGATGCCGGCATAGCCGGAGCCGAGCGAGCGCTTGACGAAGAGGCAGGTCTTGGCCTTGTCGACGTCGAGGATAGGCATGCCGTAGATCGGTGACGACTTGTCGTCGCGCGCGGCCGGGTTCGTCACGTCGTTGGCGCCGATGACATAGGCGACGTCGGCCTGGGCGAACTCCGAGTTGATGTCTTCCAGTTCGAAGACTTCGTCATAGGGCACGTTCGCTTCGGCGAGCAGTACGTTCATATGGCCGGGCATACGGCCCGCGACCGGATGGATCGCGTATTTCACCTCGACGCCGGCCTTCTTCAGCGCGTCGGCGAGTTCGCGCACTGCATGCTGCGCCTGCGCCACCGCCATGCCGTAGCCCGGCACGATGATGACCTTGGAGGCATTCGCCATCAGGAAGGCCGCATCGTCGGCCGAGCCCTGCTTGACCGTGCGCTGCACGCCGTCATCGCTCGCAGCCGCCCCGCTATCGCCGCCGAAGCCGCCGAGGATGACGGAGATGAACGAGCGATTCATGCCCTTGCACATGATGTAGGACAGGATTGCACCCGAGGAGCCCACGAGGGCACCGGTGATGATGAGCGCGAGGTTGCCGAGCGTGAAGCCGATGCCGGCCGCAGCCCAACCCGAATAGGAGTTGAGCATCGACACGACGACGGGCATGTCCGCGCCGCCGATCGGCACGATCAACAGCACGCCGAGCGCCAGCGCGAGGATGACGATCAGCCAGAAATCGAAGTGGCTTTCCGACAGCGTCAGGCCGACGATGAAGAAAATGACCGCGGCGAGCAGCACGCTATTGATGACGTGCCGGTAGGGCAGCATGATCGGCTTGCCGGACATGCGGCCATCGAGCTTCAGGAACGCGATGATCGAGCCGGTGAAGGTGATCGCGCCGATCGCGGCACCGAGCGCCATTTCGACGAGCGCCTGGCCATGGATTTCGCCGACCTGGCCGAGGCCGAAGGAGACCGGCGAATAGAGCGCTGCGGCGGCCACCAGCACGGCGGCAAGGCCGACCAGCGAGTGGAAGCCGGCGACGAGCTGCGGCATCGAGGTCATCGGAATGGAGCGGGCGATATAGGCGCCTGCACCGCCACCGATGGCAAGGCCGAGCACGATAAGCACGAGGCCGCCGAAGGATGGCGTCGCGAGCAGCAGCGTCGTGCCGATGGCGATGCCCATGCCGATCATGCCGAGCGTGTTGCCACGACGGCTGGTCGTCGGATGGGACAGGCCGCGCAGTGCCATGATGAACAGCACGCCGGAGACGAGATAGAGGAAGGCTGCGAAATTCTCAGACATCGGCCAGCCTCACTTCTCTTTTTTCTTGTACATCGCCAGCATGCGCTGGGTGACGAGGAAGCCGCCAAAAATGTTGACGGAGGCGAGGACCAGCGCGACGAAGCCGAAGCCGGTCGCGACACCCGAGAGCGAGATGCCGACGGCGAGCAGTGCGCCGACGACGATGACCGAGGAGATCGCGTTGGTGACGGCCATCAGCGGCGTGTGCAGCGCCGGCGTCACCGACCAGACGACATAGTAGCCAACGAAGATCGACAGCACGAAGATTGCCAGGCGGAAGACGAAGGGGTCGATCGCCCCGCCGGAAACGCCGTGCGCCGCAACAGCAGCCGCATCCGGCACATATTCGGAGGCCGTGCGCACGGCTTCCACGGCGCGCTCAAGCTCGATGATCGCCTTGTCCAGAAGTTCGTTCGCCATCACTTGGCCTCCCCTAGCTGTACGGCAGCGCCGCCGAAGTTCGGATGCACCACGGAACCGCCATGGGTCAGCATCGTTGCCTTGACGAGTTCGTCCTCGACATTGACCGAAACCGACTTGTTCTCCTTGTCGACCATGGTCTCGAGGAAGGTCAGCAGGTTCTTGGCATAGAGCGCGGAGGCGGAGGCGGCGATGCGGCCCGGCACGTTGAGATAGCCGATGACCTTGACGCCTTCGACTTCGGCGACCTTACCGGCCTCGGAGCCCTCGATATTGCCGCCGCGTTCGACCGCGAGGTCGACGACGACGGAGCCGTTGCGCATGGCGGCCAGCATCTGGCGCGTCACGAGACGCGGCGCCGGACGGCCGGGAATGAGCGCGGTGGTGATGACCATGTCCTGCTTGGCGATATGCTCGGCCACGAGTGCCGCCTGCTTCGCCTGGTATTCCTTGGACATTTCCTTGGCATAGCCACCGGCGGTTTCGGCGGCCTTGAACTCATCATCCTCGACGGCGATGAATTTTGCGCCGAGCGAGGCGACCTGCTCCTTGGCGGCGGGACGGACGTCCGTCGCGGACACAGCCGCACCGAGACGGCGAGCCGTCGCGATTGCCTGAAGACCCGCAACCCCGGCGCCCATGACAAAAACCTTGGCGGCCGGAACGGTGCCGGCGGCGGTCATCATCATCGGCATGGCGCGGTCGAATTCGTGGGCAGCGTCGATGACGGCCTGATAACCGGCGAGGTTTGCCTGCGAGGAGAGAATGTCCATCGACTGGGCGCGCGTGATGCGCGGCATCAGTTCCATGGCAAAGGCGGAGAGCCCGGCATTGGCCATTTCGGCGATTGCCGCCTCATTGCCATAGGGATCCATGGTGGCGATGACGATGGCGCCGGATTTGTAGGTGGCGATCTCGGCCGAGGTCGGCCGGCGCACCTTCAGGACGACGTCCGCAGACTTCGCCTCGTCCGGACCGACGATGCGGGCACCGACCGCTTCGTAATCCGCATCCAGGATGCGCGACTTGAGACCCGCGCCGGCTTCCACCAGCACATCAAGCCCCAAGCCTTTCAATTTCTTGACAGTATCCACGGAACCCGCAACGCGGCCCTCCGCCGCGTCGCTTTCCCGCGACACAAAAATACACTGACTCAAACCGTGGTCCTCCCCCCGAGACTGGCCGTGTTGAATCACGACGCCGGACGGCACCGTGACAAACCGCGAATGCGGCTGTTTGGATCAACGCAGCAGAATGAAGCCGGCGACGTTGAGAATGATGAAAAGCAGAACTGCGCTGAAGAAGCCGGCGCTGGTGAAGAAACCTGCAGCCATGGCGACCAGCAGGGCGACGCAGAACAGCGTGCCGAACTTGGCTGCATTGATGAAGAAATTGTAGGTCTTCTCGTGCTCGGGATAATCCATCGGAGCGCCCATTTCGACCGGTCCGGAATGATGTTCAGCCATAGTCACCTTCTCCTAAGCAGCCACACCCATCAGACGGAAAACTCCACCCGATGAGTGCCAAAAACACGCCGGAACCAAAATATTCCGGCTTTTCCCCCATGCGCGGCAAGCGCGCGGTCTTCAGGCCATACACAATGGATCGGCAAAGCGCAACGGCAAGGCGGGGGGTGCCGATGCGCCTGTATCGTTTCCGAAACAGATCGGGCCGGTTTCGCAAGAAACCGGCCCGGTATGCGACATCAAAACGCAGATCTCATCCGGCGAAGGCGTTGCCGGAAAGCTGGATCCGGCCATCGCCGAAATGGGCGCGACGAGCCGTCGGGCGTACCGTCAGCGGGCTGAACGGCAGGTCTTCGCCGCGGGCGAACATCATGCGGCGCTCGTAGGGCTCGGACTTGAAGAACGGGAAGCGCTGGTAGAGCGACGGCAGCGTCTCCTTGACGTTGGTCGCAAGCAGCATCAGGTCGATGATGAACTTGCCGTGGTTGCTCTTCGGTGAGGCGACGAAGTCGGCGTCGAAGACGCGCTTGTAGAAGGCCGAATGGGCGGGCTTGACCATCTGCAGGCAGCGATCCGCCTGGAAATAATCCGTCGCCATCGTGGCGATGCGCAGCGTCAGATAGGGGATCGCCGGCATCTCCCTCCAGATTTCCGGATCGGCGGCAAGGCGAACGGGGTCGATCAGCGACATGCCTGCATCGAGGAAGGCGTTGATCTCGTCCGGGAAAACCTTGCCCGAGGATGTGACGCGGTGGTCCGGCGTCACATGATGCAGGCGCACGGTCGAGATCAGCCGCTCTTCATAGTAGATGCCGAAGACATAGGCCTGGCTGTCGAAATCGGAGTCGTCGATCAGCAGCGCCTGCTCGTCGAGATGCATGACGGCGCCGGCCTTGTAGGCCTTGTAGCGGATGCGGGCGACGTCTTCCATGTCCTCGCCGGTCTCGACCCGGCGGTATTCGATCCTGTCGAGCAGTCCCAGAAGCTTGTCCGAAAAGCGATTGGTCGCCGTCTCCACGCTGGCCATTGTCCCCGTATCCCCGATTGAAAAAGCCGCAGCCACCGCGCTGCTATGCTTAACAATCTCCGATATAAGACAATTTGTGTAAAATACCATTCATTAACCTTAACGAATGGTTAATGCTAAATTTTGGCAAGCTGATATACCGTATCGAATTTATACGATCCGTTGCAACGTCAGGGGAGGGTTTTCAGGCGACGCGGCGGCCGCGGCGGCGGGAATCGCCGGGTTTGCGAGCCAGGGTCTCGTAGAGGTCGCGTAGGGCATCCGGCGACATGGGGGCGGCAAAAACGTAGCCCTGAACGAGATCAGCACACTGATACTTGTTGATAAGTGCGAGCTGCTCGCGCGTCTCCACACCCTCGATGACAATGCGCAGGCCGAGTTCGCGCGAAAGGTTCACCGTGCCGCGCAGCAATTTGAAGCGGCGCGGGTCCTCGCCGATATTGCGTACGAAGGACCGGTCGATCTTGATGACGTCGAGGGGCAGCTGGTCGAGATAGCTGAGGCTCGAATAGCCGGTGCCGAAATCGTCGATGGCAATGGTGATGCCGCGGGCGCGCAGCGCCTGCAGGATCGCCTGCACCTTCACCGGTTCCTCCATGAGGCAGCTTTCGGTGACTTCGAGATGCAGCCGGTGGGGCGCGAGCTTTGCGGTCTCCAGCGCCTCGGCGACGAGGTCGATAATGCTGGTGCCGCGTAGGTCCTGCACGGAAAGATTGACCGAAACGCCCATATGCGCAGGCCAGGTCGCGCAGTCGGCGCAGGCCCGCATGACCATGAAGCGCGTGATGTCGGAGACGATGCCCATCTCCTCGGCGATCTGGATAAAGACGGTCGGCGGCACGGGGCCGCGCTCCGGATGCGTCCAGCGCGACAGGGCCTAGCAGCACTCGATGCTTGAGCCATCGGGCACGAACATTGGCTGGTAGGCCACCGACAGCGTGTTGCTGGCAAGCGCATCGCGCAGGTCGTCCTTGAGCTTCTGGCGATCCGTATAGCGTTCGTCCATCTCCTGCTCGAAGACGGTGACGCTGCCCTTGGCGCGCGATTTCGTCTCGAAAAGAGCCAGATCGGCACGGATCTGCATTTCTTCCAGCCGGAAATCGCCGCTCGGGACGGTCACGCAGCCGGCGCTGAAGGAAACGAGGAAGGTCATGCCGTCGAATTCATAAGTGCCACGCAGCTGCTCGTGGAAGCGGTGCATGCGTGCCTCGAGATCGCGGCGGTTCGTCTCGTTCGGGAAGAAGACGATAAACTCGTCGCCCATCAGGTGGCCGGCGATCATCTTGTCGCTGGCAAGCCGGCGCAGTCGCTCGGTGATGGCGCAGAGCAGCCGGTCGCCGGTGACGTGGCCCTTCATGTCGTTGACATGTTTGAAGTCGTCGACGTCGAGCACCATGAAGCCGACCGTGCCGGGCTTCTTGCGCTCGGTGAGCGCCTCCTGCACGAGATCGGCGAAATAGGTGCGGTTCGGCAGGCCGGTGAGGCTGTCGTAGCGCACCATGTGCAGGATCTTGTTTTCCGCCCGCACACGCGCCGTCACGTCTTCGAAAATGAGAACCGCGCCGCCGTTTTCACGGGGCGATGCGGTGAACTCCAGATAGAGCCCGTCCGTCACCTGGATGAGCGCGCGCGATCGCTCGCCCTTCAGGAGTTCGTCGAGCCGGCGAAGGATCGTCTTGCTCTGCTCGGCGTTGACGAAAGTGTTGCGCACGCCGAAGCGCAGCACGACATCGAGGTGGCAATCCTTCAGCCGCTCCTGGTTGCCGAGATGGAGAAGCTCGCAGGCCCGGCGGTTGGCGACGAGGATGCGGTGTTCGGCATCCAGCATGAACAGACCGTGCGGCATGTTGTTCAGCGCCGTGTCGAAACGGTCGGCGATGATCGACACCTCGCGCGTCGCCAGCACGTTCTTGTAGAGGAATTCGCGCACGCCGTTCGCCATCATGCGCGTCGTCATCACGAAGGGCAGGATGAGGACTGCGAGCACCGCATGGTAGAAATCCTGCAATCCCAGGAAGCCGACGACCATGGGGAAGCAGGCGGAAAAGGTCATGTAATCGACGGCCCGCTTCGAGCCGCAGTTGCGGCCGACGACGGAGACCATGGTGGCGAGCGTCACCGCGATGGTGGCAAGCTCGGCAAAGCTGTCCCGACTGAAGAGCAGGCTGTAGCCGCAGGAGATGCCGAGCGCGAGCGTCGTGCTGACGGCGCCGAGATTGTACCAGTTCTCCCAGAAGCGGATGCCGTCCATGTCGAGCGTGGACTGGTCCACCCGGTCGAAATGGCGCATGCCGACAGCACGCGTCGACCAGATGAGTATGACGAGCCCGCTCCAGATCAGGAAGAAGGGGTCGGCTGTTTTGGCGTACACGAACGAGAACGTGATGACATGCGAAATCATGCCCACGAAGAGGGTCTGGCGGTTCCCGTACAGCGAGCTGACGAACGACAGGTACACATCAGCCGGCAGTGTGTTTTGACCCTTATCCTTCATGGACTAGGCACTCCCTTGACGAGAGAGGGTTACCGACCAAAATTTAATGAATGATTTCGGGAAATTACCCAATAACGAGGGTATGCCCGGGCATTCTTGCACGCTTGTTCAACCGAAAGGAGATAGCTTCAACCGCATATTGCAATATTGCCGCTTTCAAGCCCGCAAACTCAACCTGACATGGGCCCTGCGCGCAATATCATTACCTTGCCGCGACACACAGTTGCGCGATGGAAAGGCGAAAAAAAATCCATGCCGCAATCACTGTTTGCAAGGCTTTGGTTAATAACCTCCAGAGAATATACTGACAGATTTTATCGGCTTCGGCTACATTGCACAGGCGGTCATACTGCCTTCAACAACTGATCCGTCGTCATTTCGCCAGAATGGGGGAATTGACTGATCGCGGATTTGATAGCAAATCCTCTTTTGGTATTTCTTTTTTCCGGAGCCCATCATGTCGAAACCCGTCGTCGCCATTCCCGCCGATATCAGGGAGATCGAAGGCAACGTCTGGCAGGCCACCCCGAACCAGTATGTCCGCGCCGCCGTCAAGGGCGCCGACGTTACCGTTTTCCTCGTCCCCGCACTCGATATCGACAATGATTTCGACGGCATCCTCGATCGGGTGGACGGGCTTCTGGTCAGCGGTTCGCGCACCAACGTACACCCTTCGCTCTATGGCAAGGAGGCCACCGCGGCGGAAGGCCCCTATGACATGGCGCGCGATGCGACCAGCCTGCCGCTCATCAAGCGTGCACTGGAGCGCGGCATTCCGCTGCTCGCCATCTGCCGCGGCATTCAGGAACTGAACGTCGTGCTGGGCGGTACGCTCGCCAACGAGATCCAGGAGCAGCCCGGCGTGTGGGATCATCGCAAGCCCGACACGCCCGTGCTCGACGTCGCTTATGGCATTCGCCAGAAGGTCACGGTCAAGGAAGGCAGCTGCCTCGCTGCAGTGCTCGGCGCCGGCGAGGTGCAGGTGAATTCGCTGCACCGCCAGGCGATCTCCGAGTTGGCGCCGCGCCTTGCCCTGGAAGCCGTCGCAGAGGATGGCACGATCGAAGCCGTCTCCGTTATCGGCGCCAAGGCGTTTGCCGTCGGCGTGCAATGGCACCCGGAATACTGGGTCGGCTCCGACCAGCCGTCGAACAAGCTTTTTGCCGCCTTCGGCGAAGCGGTCCGCGACTATGCGGCTGCCAAGCAGGGCGCAAGCGCTCCCGCCACCGAGGCGGACGTGCTGGCCTTCGGTTCGGTCAAGTCGGCCTGATCCAGGTCTTCCCGGCATTCTCCTGCACCCGGCGATGCATGTTCACGAAACACGCCGCCGGGTTTTTGCGTAAGAGCAGGCCCAGAGAAGCAATCCGGCCAGGCTAAAAGCCGCTCCGGTGAGGCAGACACCCGTCCAGCCGTAACGGGCATAACTCGCCGTCGAAGCGATGGCGCCAAGTGCACTTCCGGCCGAGTAGAAGACCATGTAGCCGGCGACCAGCCGGCTGTGCGCTTCAGGGCGAGTGGCGAAGATCAGGCTCTGATTGGTGACGTGCACGGCTTGCACGGCAAAATCGAGCAGCACCACGCCGATCGTGAAGACGGCAAGCGCGTGCGGCAGAAAACCGATCGCCACCCACGAGACCACGAGCAGCACGAGTGAAAAACCCGTCGTCCGCTCGGCAAGTCCACGATCCGCCAGGCGCCCTGCACGGCTTGCGGCAAGGGCGCCCGCCAGCCCCGCGAGGCCGAAGAGGCCGATTTGGGTGTGAGATAGGTGAAAGGGCGCAGCGCTCAGCGGCAATACCATGGCGGTCCAGAGCGTGCTGAAGCTGGCAAAGATCAGGAAGGCCAGCCCGGCCCGAAGGCGCAGCAACGGCTCCCGAAAAAACAGGGCGGGAATCGATTTCAGCACGGCGCCATATCGCTCGGCACTGGCGACGGGAATATCCCGCGGCAGAATATAGGCCAGAAGCAGGCCCATCAGCAGCATGAGGCCGGCGGATGAAAAATAGACGGCTCTCCACCCTCCGGCATCAGCCAAAACACCGGCGACGAAGCGCGCCGCCAGGATGCCGATCACCACGCCGCTGGTGACCAGACCGACGGCCCGGCCGCGCTCCTCCGGTCGTGCCAAGGTGGCGGTCAGGGCGACCAACACCTGAACGACGACAGCCAGCAGCCCCACCAGGACCATGCCGGCGAACAGGAAAGGCGCGCCCGGCGCGCTGCCGACGCCGGCCAGGGCAACGGCGGACAACAGGGCCTGCGCCACGATCAGCTTGCGCCGATTGACGAAGTCGCCGAGGGGAACGATGAAAAGCAGACCCGCCGCGTAGCCGATCTGGGTCAGCGTCACGAGGAGACCAACACGCGCAGCATCGATGTCGAAGGTCGTTGCGATCGTATCGAGCAGCGGCTGCGCATAATAGATGTTTGCGACACTGCTTGCGCAGGTGATGGCAAACACGACCAGCATCCAATGCGACAGGCCAAATACCTGCCTGCCGTTGGCTGGGGCGCAATTCTCTGCTCTCCGGCAATCTCTCGTATCCATTGTGTCCATCGTCGTCCTCGCTTATTTTGGTCTTATAATGAGACCACTTGAAGCAAGGCGCTTCCAGTTCTATTTTAGAACCAGTTTTATGCGCGAGGTGCGGAATGAAACGCAGAAGTTTTCGTGAAGCGGAATGTCCTGTTGCGCGGACGCTGGATGCCATTGGTGACTGGTGGTCGCTGCTGATCGTCCGCGATGCCTTCGATGGCATCCGGCGTTTCAGCGCCTTTCAGCAAAACCTCGGCATAGCCAAAGGCATGCTGAGCATGCGCCTGCGTGATCTCGTAGAGGCTGGCGTGCTTGCGCTCGCGCCGGCGTCCGACGGCAGCGCCTATCAGGAATATGTCCTGACCGAGAAGGGCCGCGGCCTCTTTCTCGTCATCGTCGCCTTGCGGCAATGGGGAGAAGACCATCTCTTTCGTGCGGGCGAGCGGCGATCCATGCTGGTGGATGCGGCGACAAACGCGCCCGTCGACCGCTTGAAACTTCGCGCGTCCGACGGACGCGGCTTGACCTGGGCCGATACGCGTATCGTGGACACGGCGACCGGTTCGGCTAGTCCGCGGAAATCAGCGTAACCATCGCGTCGGCCGGCTCGACCGCTTCATAGGCGAGACCGTCGCCGTCGACGACGGTCAGGATCGCCTCGCCGCGTGCATCGGCGACGACCACGGTGCCGTCGCCATTGCTGATCCATGTCCTGGCCGTCGAAAGGCCCGGCCAGACCGTGTCGCAATCGGCATTCGCCGAGAACTGTTCACTCCGGCTCGAAATCCGGCTGCCGCGCTCGGCAAGGCAGGCGGTGTTCGCCATCACGTTGGAAATCGTATAGCTGTGGCCGCCCGGCGCCTTCGCGGGAATGGAATTCGAGATCACCGGATCGACCGAAGGTGCCTGGTGCCCGATGACGTTCCAGAGGCCCAGCGACACCAGGCCCGCGGCGGCGGTTATCATCAGCGTCTTCATGGGCTTCTCCTTCGCAACGACTCGATCGGACAAGCATGCATCCACAAACTTGCCGGAGGGTTAACGAAGGCTTTCCAGCCTCTACCCCGTTTTTCGCGTAAAGGGCGTTTCCGGCACCGGCGTCAGCGCCGATCCACGATCGAACCAGGCAAAGAGATTGTCCGCCACCAGATCGGCCATCGCATCGCGCGTCACCACCGAAGCCGAAGCGACATGCGGCAGCAGCGAGATGTTGGGCAGATCGAGCAGCGCCTGCGGCACATTCGGTTCGTCATAGAAAACGTCGAGGCCCGCCGCTGCAATCACCTCTTCTTTGAGGGCCGTCGCAAGCGCATCCTCATCGACCGTCCAGCCGCGGCCGACATTGATCAACACGCCGTTCGGCCCCAGCGTCTGCAGAACCTCGGCATTGATCGTCCTGTGCGTTTCCGCTGTTTTCGGTACGATGGCGATCAGGATATCGACAGCGCCTGCCAGCTCCATCAACGAGGAATAATAGGCATAGGGCACATCGTCGCGCGGGCGGCGCGTGTGATAGGCGATATCGACGCCGAACCCTTTCAGCCGCTCGGCGATTGCCATGCCGATGCGCCCGAGCCCGTAGATGCCGGCCTTGCGGCCGCGCAGACTGAGCGGCGTCAGCGGAAAGGCGCCGTCGCGCTTCCAGCGGCCATCACGCAGCCACGCTTCCGCCTGCGGGAAACGGCGCACGGTGTTGAGCAGCAGGCCGATCGTGGTGTCGGCGACCTCGTCGTTCAAGACGTCGGGCGTGTTGGTGACGGTGATACCGTGCTTGGCCGCAGCGGCCGCATCCACCCCGTCATAACCAACGCCGAAACTGGCGATGATCTCCAGCGCCGGCAGATGTTCGATCATCGCCGCATCGAACCTGCCGGAAACGGCAACGCCGGCAATGCTTGCCGCCTCGGAGCGGGCGAGCAGCGCCGGGTCCGCCCGCTCGATGCGGACCACGTCAAAACCCTCTTTCAGGCGATCGAGTACCCGCTCGCGGATCGTGCCGGGCACGAGAATGCGTGTCTTGGCCGACATGGCGAAGCTCCTTCTGTCCGAAATGCCTCAGCCTTCCGGATGCGGCTTCAGCGGTCCGGTGGATTGCCGGATGCGCATTTCCGGCTTGATGAGGTGGATGCCGTCCGGCTCATGGCTGCCCGAGAGCTTGTCGAGCAGCGCGCGCGCGGCATTGCGCCCGACTTCGGACTGGCCGTTCCAGACGGTGGTGAGTGCCGGCGTCGCGATCGCTGCCTCCTCCAGGTCGTCGTACCCGGTGACGGAGACGTCACGGCCCGGCACGAGGCCTGCGCGTGCAATGCCGTTCATCAGGCCGATCGCCACGAGGTCGTTCCAGCAGACGGCGGCCGTCGGCTTCTGCGGCAGCGAGAGGAAATGCACCGCCGCCTCGAAGCCGCCCTGTTTGGTGCGCGGGCCGGGAATGCGCAGGCTGGGGTCGACGTCGATATTCGCCTTGCGCAACGCGTTGACATAACCCTGGTAGCGGTCGCGGCCGGTCGATGTCTGGTCCGTGCCGCCCACCATGGCGATGGTGCGGTGGCCAAGCCCGATCAGGTGGTTGGTGGCAAGCGAAATGCCATAGCTGTCGTCGCCGCGGAAGATCGGCACGTCCAGCCCCTCGATCGAGCGGGCAATCAGGATCGCCGGCATGCCATTGTCCTCGGCAAGCTGGATATCCTCGGGCGGCGTGCCGATCGCCGGCGACATGATGACGCCGTCACCACCGAGCTGCAGCAATGTTTCGATGAAATTGCGCTGCTTTTCGACCGAATCGTAATGGTTGGAGAGGATGAAGGTCTGCCGATCCCGATCGAGTTCGCTTTCGATGGCCTTCAGGATTTCCGCATAGAACGGGTTCATGATGTCGTGCACGACGACGCCGACAATGCCCGACCGGGAGGTGCGCAGGCTCGCCGCCCGACGGTTGTAGATGTAGCCGAGCGCGCGGGCCTGTTCCTTGATCTTGTCACGGGTGGTCGCCGCGACAAGCGGGCTGTCCCTCAGCGCAAGCGATACCGTCGCCGTGGAAACGCCGAGCGTCTCCGCGATGGTGGAAAGCTTGATTTTCTGTGCCACGGCCCCTCCCGACAAACGCCAAGCAATACGGCGTTTAAAACCGTTTATTTAAACAGTTTAAATCTCGTCGGCAACAGGCTTTTCACCGTTGCGAGGCACCTCCGGCAGGGCGGCGTGCAGGTTTTCGTCCATCGCGCGCAGCAGCTTCAGGAGATTGCGGACATCCTTCTCGCTCAACCCTTCTGCCGCCTGCCGCTCACTGAGCCGGCTCGCCTCGGTAATATGCTCGACGGAGGCTTTGCCCGTCTCGGTCAGGTGTACGACGGTCAGGCGACCATCCGTCTCGTCCGGCCTGCGCTCGACAAACCCCTGAGCCTCCAGACGCCCGATCGTGCGGGTCATGGTCGGGGCCTTGACGCCGAGCCGGGCGGCAAGCGCACCGGCCGTCAGCCCGCCATCCTCCGAAAGCGCCAGGATCACGCCGTCCTGGCCGGCATAAAGGCCGGTGGCGAGCAGGTTGCGGGACAGCACCGTGCGTATGGACCGCGCGGCATTGACGACGGCGGCGGCAAGACCCGCGCCCGAGACGTCGTCGTGCGATTTCTTCTTCTTGACCTTCTTCCCGTCCTTGCCGTCCTTGTGCTTCTTGCCCATCGATCGCCTCATCCAGAACGCCGCATCGCCCTTGCATCGTGGGCTCGGGCTTCATATGACTCAGGAAAGCGGCAGGCGGCAAGTGAAGATCGGAGGCCCGGAATGACGCATCCCAAGATGCGATGGACCGAAAACGATCCAGACCTTCCCGCCGAGGAGCGGCCGTGCCGGATCGCCATTCTGCCGCTCGGTGCGCATGAGGGCCATGGCCCCCACCTGCCATTCGAAACGGATACGCTCATCGCCGAAGGCATTGCCGCGCGGCTGATGGCCCTACTGCCGGCTCACCTGCCCGTCACGGTCCTGCCCGTCGAGCCTGTCGGCTATTCGCCGGAACATCTCGACGTGCCGGGCACACGCTCGCTGGGATACGCCGAGGCTATCGGACGCTGGCTTGCCATTGCGGAGGACCTCAACCGCTTCGGCATCCGCAAACTCGTGTTGCTCAATGCCCATGGCGGAAACGCGCCGTTGTTGACGATCGTCGCGACCGAGGCGCGGGTGCGCTTCAACATGCTCGTCGTCGCGACCGCCTGGACCCGCTTCGGCCAGCCGGAAGGCTGGATCGCGCCGGAGGACAAGGCGATCGACATTCACGGTGGCGACATCGAGACCTCCGTCATGCTGGCGCTTCATCCGGACCGCGTGCAGATGGACAAGGCGGAGCGCTTCGGCTCAAGGCAGGCGGAGTTTGCCGCCCGCTTCGCGTATCTGCGCGCTTACGGTCCACATGCCTTCGGCTGGAAAATGTCCGACCTTAACCCGAAGGGCGTGGCAGGCGACGCCAGCGCCGCGACGGCGGAAAAGGGCGAGCAGTTGATCGCGCATGCCGTCCACGGCCTCGTCGCCCTTCTCGAGGACGTCGCCGCCTTCGATGCGGATACGCTTGCCTGACGCCATCCGGCATTTGCGCTGGCCCGTTCGATCTCCTATATCAGTCGCCAACCGGACGTCTCAGCCGTCCCTGCCATAGCTCGAGGTTCCCATGACCGAAACAGCCCTTCCCAAGCCCATTCCCGTCACCGTGCTCACCGGCTATCTCGGCGCCGGCAAGACGACGCTTTTGAACCGCATCCTGACCGGCAATCACGGCAAGAAATACGCCGTCATTGTCAACGAATTCGGCGAGATCGGCATCGACAACGACCTGATCGTCGAATCGGACGAAGAAATCTACGAAATGAACAACGGCTGCATCTGCTGCACCGTGCGCGGCGACCTGATCCGCGTCGTGGAAGGCCTGATGCGCCGCCCCGGCCGCTTCGACGCGATCATCGTCGAGACCACCGGCCTTGCCGATCCCGTGCCGGTCGCCCAGACCTTCTTCATGGACGACGATGTGCGCCAGAAGACCGAACTCGACGCCGTCGTCGCCCTCGTCGACGCAAAACACCTGCCGCTGCGCCTGAAGGACAGCCGCGAGGCGGAAGACCAGATCGCCTTCGCCGACGTCGTTCTGATCAACAAGACCGACCTCGTCAGCCCCGAAGAGCTGGCGCGGATCGAGGCGACGGTGCGCGTGATCAACCCGTCTGCCCGCATCCACCGCACCACCCGCTCTGAAATCGACCTCACCAAGGTTCTGGACCAGGGCGCGTTCAACCTGGAGCGCGCGCTCGAAAACGATCCGCACTTCCTGGATCACGATCATCCCGACCATGCCTGCGGTCCCGATTGCGGCCATGACCATCATCATGACCACGATCACGACCACGCCCATCACCACCATGATCATGATCACCATCACCACGACCACGGCGTCTCGCCGATCCATGACGTGACGGTACAGTCGATCTCGCTGCGCGGCGGTGAGATGAACCCGGACCGCTTCTTCCCGTGGATCCAGAAGATCACCCAGACGGACGGCCCGAATATCCTGCGCCTCAAGGGCATCATCGCCTTTGCCGGCGACGACGAGCGTTATGTCGTGCAGGGCGTGCACATGATCGTCGAGGGCGACCACCAGCGCGCCTGGAAGGACGGCGAAAAGCGCGAAAGCCGTCTCGTCTTCATCGGTCGCGATCTCGATCGCGAAAAGATCGAACGCACCTTCAAGGCCTGCGAGGCAGCCCAAGCATGACGCCGAAAAGTGTGAAGCGGTTTACGGATAACGTCATGCGGACGAAAGACACCAACTGATGCCGACAGTCGCGCCTCTTGATCTCGACGGCCACATTGTTGCGGCCGCCTTCCTCGGCGACGTGCCGTTCTTCGCCTCCGCCTCCGGCGCCATCCATCGTCTCGATCATGGCCACAAGGTCACCGAGGCGCATGACGGCCTGCTCGCCTGCGTGCGTGACGAAGCGAACGACACGCTGATAACGGGCGGTGAGGACGGCAAGGTGCAGCGTATCGCCGCCGACGGCACGGTGACGCTGCTTGCCGAAGTGCCGCGCAAGTGGATTTCCATCGTTGCCGCCGGGCCGCAGGGTGCTGTCGGTTTCGCGGAAGGTCGCACGGCGCGCGTTCGGCTTGCGGACGGCACGATCAAGGAATTTGTCGAGACGCGGTCCGTCGAAGGCGTTGCCTTCGCGCCGAAAGGGCTTCGCATCGGCCTGGCGCGCTACAACGGCGCGTCGCTGCACTGGGTCGCCATGGCCGCCCAGCCGGTTGATCTCGAATGGAAGGGCGCTCATACCGGCATCACCTTCTCGCCGGATGGCCGCTTCGTGGTCACCAGCATGCAGGAAAATGCCCTGCACGGCTGGAAACTCGACAGCAAGCCCGGTGGCGACACTCGCCACATGCGCATGACCGGCTACCCGGTCAAGGTGAAGTCGCTCTCCTGGTCCGTCAAGGGCAAGTGGCTCGCCTCTTCCGGCGCACCGGCCGCCATCGTCTGGCCGTTCTCCGCCAAGGACGGGCCGATGGGCAAGCCGCCGCTGGAACTCGGTACCCGCGCCGACGTCATGGTCACGGCGGTCGCCTGCCACCCGGCAGAAGAGGTCGTCGCCATCGGCTACTCCGACGGCATGGTGCTCGCCGCCCGGTTTGCCGATAGCCGCGAGGTGCTGCTGCGCCGCCCCGGCAAGGGGGCCATCACCTCCATGGCCTGGAGCAAGAACGGAAAACTGCTTGCCTTCGCCAGCGAGGCTGGTGATTGCGGCGTCATCGACCTCGCCGGATAGGAGATCGACCATGGCGCCCCAGGCGAGCCTGCATGTAGTGCCTGTCGCCAATCGCCCGGACGGGGCGATCTGGGCGCAGATGTGCGCCTCCGCCGGGATTATCGGCAGCCGCCAGCCCCATCTGGCCGAACTCCTCCTTCCCGTCCGCAAGGCCTCGACCGGCCGTCAGATGCTGATCGGCACGCTCGCCGCCCGGCTTTCCCATTCGGCCGGCGACCGGGCACTTGCCGTGCAGATTCTCGCCTCCGTCGAAGACGAGGAACTGCTCGCCGAGACGGAAGCCGATCTCACCGCCATCACGACACGCGATCCGGCCAATCCCGATCCGCTTGCCGCGCTCCTCAACCTCAAGGGTTTTCAAGCTCTTCAGGTCCATCGCTTCGCCCATCGCCTGTGGCGTGACGGCCGGATAGAGGGTGCGCGCTGGCTTTCCTCGCAAGCATCGCTGGTCTTCGGCGTGGACATCCACCCCGCCGCACGCCTCGGCCGTGGCATCATGCTCGACCATGGCTCGGGCATCGTGATCGGCGAGACGGCCGTCGTCGAGGATGACGTTTCGATGTTGCAGCACGTGACGCTCGGCGGCACGGGCCGCGACAAGGGCGACCGGCATCCGAAGGTGCGTCGCGGCGTGCTCATCGGCGCCGGCGCACAAATCCTGGGAAATATCGAGATCGGTGCCTACAGCAAGATCGCGGCGGGCAGCGTGGTGCTGGAAAACGTTCCGGCGCATACCACGGTCGCCGGTGTTCCGGCAAAGATCGTCCGGCAGCATCCTGCGCACGAGGTGCCGGCGGCAACGATGGACCAGCGGATCGATTGACCGCCGCGGAGCAGGGGCCAGCGGTATCGGGTTCGTCGATCACCCGTTCCTGATGCTGGAAGAGGCCGCATCGAAGAGGCGATGATCTTCTCTGTCGCCGTCTGCCAGCCAGCCGCATCGAGATCCGCGCATCAAAACGCGTTACATGGAGATCAGAGCCAGTTGAAGGTCGGGAGCCGCCGCCTTGTCGGCGTGCGGAATGATGATCACGCTAAACGTGAGAATGCGAGACCACGCTGCAGCGGCATAAAAACGTTATGCCGCCGCTTTTTTGTTTGGTCGATGGACGCGATCAGGCCGGCTTGGCGGTGTTGACCGCGCCGCGGGTGCGGGCGAGGCCAGCCTTGGCCGGCGCGTAGTTCGGGTCGAGCTTGAGGGCGTGCGAGTAGGACTTGGCGGCGCGCGCCATCTCGCCGCGGCGCTCATAGATCAACGCCTGGTTCGCCCAGGATTCGGCAAGCTTACCGTCGAGGTTGATCGCCGTGTTGAAATCCGAGAACGCGTTGTCGTCGTCGCCCTGTGCGGCATAGGAAATGCCGCGGCCGTTATAGGGTTCGGCAGAGTTCGGCGAGAGCGATATGGCCTTCGAGAAATCGTCGATCGCCTTGTCGTGCTGGCGGCGGGCCTGATAGATCAGGCCGCGATTGTGATAGGCGCGCGGGTCGGTCGTATCGAGCTGGATCGCCTTGTTGAAATCGCTGAACGCGTCGTCGAGGCGGCCGGCCTGGCGATAGAGATTGCCGCGGCCGATATAGGCGACGTCGTAGTTCGGGCTGAGCTGCAATGCCGTGTTATAGTCCGCGGCAGCCTGCGTCTGGTTGCCCTGGCTGCGTTCCACGAGCGCGCGGTTGGCATAGGCCTGGTAGAAACGTGGATTGAGTTCGATCGCGCGGTTGAAGTCGTCGATTGCGCGGCTGTTCTGGCCGGCGCGGCCATAGGCCGAGCCGCGCACGTTATAGGCCGCCGGATCCTGCGGGTTTGCGGCGATGACGGCCGAGAGCGACGAGATGTTTTCGCTCGAGCCCTGCGCGCGCTCGACCTTCAGCACGTCTGTGGACGTGGCGGTCGACTGGCAGCCGGTGAGCAGCAAGGCGAGAGACGTGGCGGCGACAGCGGCCATCAGGGGGCGGCGCAGGCGGGCGGCCGAGGAGGAGGGGCGGTCGATCGGGAACCCGGTAGATGCAGCCATGTCCAAGTGCGAATCCTCAAAGTGGGCTTCTGTCGCGCCTCATGCGCGAAGAAATACGCTACGGCCTTCACAGCGTGACGCGTCATCTATGACACGTTAAGGACGCCGCGGTCCTTTAATTGTTGCTGGTTGCCTCTGAAATCGGCGTCGATTGCAGAGGTAACCAGCGGGCAATTCGGGGCAAAGACGCGTAGCTGGTACGCCCGGAATCGCACGGGAAGTCTTTCACAATGGTGAAAAAATCCCGTTCACATCAAAAAAGGCGGCGGCGATATGTTCGCCCCCGCCCGGTCTTGCATCCGAAAACGTCGAAATGACGGCCGATTAACGGGCGCCCGGACGAGCAACGACGCCGCCAGCTTCGCGCTGGGCGCGCTTGCGGGCCAGCTTGCGAACGCGGCGAACGGCTTCGGCCTTTTCGCGCGCACGCTTCTGCGACGGCTTCTCATAGAAGTCGCGCATCTTCATTTCACGAAAAATACCTTCGCGCTGCATCTTCTTCTTGAGAGCGCGGAGAGCCTGATCAACGTTGTTGTCGCGGACTAGTACCTGCACGAGAATCCCGTTCCTTCGGTTGGTTGTAAGCCCGGCGATCAGAGTCCGTCAGGCAAATAGATTGCGTTCGCGCAGCCCGCTGGGCCGGCAATTGGTGGGTCGGATACCAGATCGTCGCGGGGAAGTCCAGCCTCGACTTTGGCGATGTTAAGGATATTTGCGCCGAGCCCCGGCAAACCCATTGCAAAAGCCGCAATGGGGGTCATGTCGCATGTGGTACAAGGTGCGCCTGATTGCGTCGCAAAGGATACGTTGTCCGGCGCCAGGATTTGCTTTCTATCGAGGCAGGAAACAAGCCGGCTAGCGCTGGCGAGACGTTGAGGACTTGGGATGCGCAAATATTCGGTTTTCGCCGTCGCCCGCGAGGCGCTGCGCGGCCACAAGGGGTGGGAGGCACAGTGGACCTCGCCCGAGCCGCGCAAGGAATACGATGTGATCATCATCGGCGGAGGCGGCCATGGGCTGGGTGCTGCCTACTACCTTGCCAAGGAGCACGGCATCACCAATGTCGCGGTGATCGAGAAGGGCTGGCTCGGCGGCGGCAATACCGGCCGCAACACGACGATCATCCGCTCGAACTATCTCTATGACGAGAGCATGGACATCTACGAGCACTCGCTGAAGCTCTGGGAAGGGCTGAGCCAGGATCTCAACTACAATGTCATGTACTCGCCGCGCGGCGTGATGATGCTGTCGCACAATGTGCATGACAAGCAGTCCTTCGGCCGCCACATCCATGCCAACCGGCTTTACGGCATCGACAATGAATGGCTGACGCCACAGCAGGCGAAAGATTTCGTGCCGGTTCTCGATATCTCGGCGTCCGCCCGTTACCCGATCAACGGCGCGGCGCTGCAGCGCCGCGGCGGCACGGCCCGCCACGACGCCGTTGCCTGGGGGTATGCGCGTGCTGCCTCGGACCGCGGCGTGCATGTCATCCAGAACTGCGAGGTCAAGGGCATTCGCCGTGGGCCAGACGGTGCGGTGACAGGTGTCGAGACCTCGAAGGGTTTCATCGGCGCCAAGAAGATCGCCGTGTCGGCTTCCGGCCACAACTCGGTCATCCTGTCGATGGCCGGCGTCAAGCTGCCGCTGCATTCCGTGCCGCTGCAGGCGCTGGTGTCCGAGCCGATGAAGCCGATCTTCCCCTGCGTGGTCATGTCCAACTCGGTGCATGCTTATATCTCGCAGTCGGACAAGGGCGAGCTCGTCATTGGCGCGGGGACGGACCAATACAATTCGTACTCCCAGACGGGCGGCCTGCAGATCATCACGCATACGCTGGATGCCATTTGCGAACTCTTCCCGATGTTCCGCCGCGTCAAGATGATGCGCCAGTGGGGCGGCATCACCGACAACACGCCGGACCGCTCGGCGATCCAGGGTGTGACGCCGGTTCCGAACCTCTTCGTCAATTGCGGCTGGGGCACCGGCGGTTTTAAGGCGACGCCGGGTTCGGCGCACCTCTTCGCGCATCTCATTGCAAAGGGCGAGCCGCACAAGCTGGCGTCCGGGCTGACGCTCGACCGCTTCCGCACCGGTCGCCTCATCGACGAGGCAGCAGCGGCGGCCGTGGCGCACTGATGCATGGCGCGCTGCTTGCTGGGTTTCTGATCACGGCCAGCGTTCTGCCGGTCAACGATATGTTTCCGACGTCGGAGGACGTCCGTTTTCAGAAAATCCAGAAGGCAGCGGGTGAGAAGGAATGGCCTTTCGTCGTCGCGAGCGGGATGTTGGGATGCATAAAGGTGCTTGGTCAGCGGAAGGTCTATTTCATTCCCGATGAAGCGCTTCAGGACCGCCCCTTCAACATTGATGTCAACCTCTTTTCGATGAGCATGACCAATCTGGGAATAACCGACATTCTGGCCCCTTACGGCGATACCAAGCAGCTGATTTACCGGCTTGCTCCCTTCGTCACCATGGGCCAACGACTTTGCGATCAGGACCCCGGCACATTCGTGACGGGTCCAGAGCTTTAAACAGGTAGGAACCAATGCTGCTGATCTACTGCCCCTACTGCGAGGAAGAGCGCTCGGAGCTCGAATTCCGCCACGGTGGCGACGCGCACATCGCCCGGCCGACCAACATGGCCGACATCACGGACGAAGAGTTCCAGGAATTCTTCTTCCTGCGCGACAACCCGAAGGGCCTGATCTTCGAACGCTGGCGCCATATCCATGGCTGCGGCCGCTTCTTCAATGCGGCGCGCGACACGGTGAGCGACAAGTTCGTCATGAGCTACAAGGCCGGCGAGCCGAAACCCGATCTGCCGGGTGTCGCTCCCGCCACGGAAAAAGCCCTGACTGAAAAAGTGGGCGAAACCTATGAAGCCACGGAAGGAACCGCGAAATGAGCGGTGCTAATCGTATTGCCGGTCAGGGCCGCCTGACGCCCGCCAAGACGGCGCGTTTCACCTTCGACGGAAAGACCTATCAGGCGCTGGAGGGCGATACCGTCGCCTCCGCGCTGCTTGCCAACGGCGTGCACCTCGTCGGTCGGTCGTTCAAGTATCACCGTCCGCGCGGCATCCTTTCGGCAGGTCCGGAAGAGCCGAATGCGCTGATCGACGTCTCCCGTGACGCCGCCCGCCGCCAGCCGAACGTGCGCGCGCCGGTGCAGGAAGTCTTCGACGGCATGAAGGTGGAATCGCAGAACCGCTGGCCGTCGCTGTCGTTCGATATCGGTGGCGTCAACAACCTGATGTCGCCGTTCTTCGCCGCCGGCTTCTACTACAAGACCTTCATGTGGCCGAAGGCCGCCTGGGAGAAGGTCTACGAGCCCTTCATCCGCAAGGCCGCCGGTCTCGGCGTCGCGCCGACCGAAGAGGATCCCGATCACTACGCCAACCGCTACGCCCATTGTGATGTACTGGTCGCCGGTGCCGGTGTTGCCGGCCTTTCCGCAGCGCTTGCCGCCGCTGAAGCCGGTGCCCGCGTCATCCTCGTCGACGAGCAGCCGGAAGTCGGCGGTGCGCTGCACTACGACATGTCCGTCACCATCGATGGCAAGAGCGGTTACGAATGGGCGCAGGCGACAGCTGCCAAGCTGAAGGCGATGGAGAACGTCACCGTCCTCACCCGTACGACGGCCTTCGGCTACTACAACCACAATTTCGTCGGCCTGGTCGAACGCGTGACGGATCATCTCCCGCGCCCTGACAAGAAGCTGCCGCGCGAACGGCTCTGGCAGGTCCGCGCCAAGCGCGTGATTATCGCCACGGGCTCGATCGAGCGCCACATGGTGTTCGCCAACAATGACCGTCCGGGCATCATGCTCGCGTCGGCGGCGCGCACCTATCTCAACCATTTCGGCGTCGCCGTCGGCCGCAAGATCGGCGTCTATACGGCAAGCGACTCGGCCTATGAGGCCGCGTTCGACCTCAAGCGGGCGGGCGTTACCATCGCCGCCATCGTCGATAATCGCGAAAAGCCGGGTGATGCCGTCCTGACGGAAGCCCGCAAGCTCGGCATCGAAGTGCTCACCGGTCATTCGGTCGTCGACACCAAGGGCAAGCTGCGCGTCTCCTCCATCTCGGTCGCCCGCAATGGCGGCGGCTCGGCGCGGGCAATCCCGGTCGATGCGCTCCTGATGTCAGCCGGCTGGACGCCGTCCGTGCACCTGTTCTCGCAGTCGCGCGGCAAGGTCGCCTATGACGCGGCGTCCGGCCGCTTCCTGCCGGGCACCTATGCGCAGGACTGCCTTTCCGTCGGTTCGTGCAACGGCACGGACGGCCTTCAGGCAACCATCGAGGAATCGCTGGCTGCCGGCGAACTGATGGCCCGCGCCACCGGCAACGAAGGCGGCAGCAAGGTCGAGCTTCGCGGCGAAAATGCCTTTGAGTGGACCGGCGGCATGGCAGGTAGCGCCGAGGGTGCTGGCGTCGATACGACGGTGAAGGCCTTCGTCGATTTCCAGAACGACGTCTGCGCCAAGGATATCCGCCTTGCCGTACGCGAAGGCATGCACTCGATCGAGCATATCAAGCGCTTCACCACCAACGGCATGGCGACCGATCAGGGCAAGCTGTCCAACATCCATGGCCTTGCCATCGCCTCCGAAGTGCTGAACCGCGAAATCCCGAAGATCGGCCTCACCACCTTCCGTGCGCCCTACACGCCGGTGACCTTCGGTGCGCTGATCAGCCATTCGCGTGGCGACCTGTTCGACCCGGCACGCAAGACGCCGATGCATGCCTGGGAGGAGGCGCACGGCGCCGTCTTCGAGGATGTCGGCAACTGGAAGCGCGCCTGGTACTATCCGCGTTCCGGCGAAACCATGCACGATGCGGTCAACCGCGAGTGCCGCACGGTGCGTAACGCCGCCGGCCTGTTCGATGCCTCGACGCTCGGCAAGATCGAAGTGGTCGGCCCGGATGCGGCCGAATTCCTCAACCTGATGTACACCAACGCCTGGGACACGCTGAAGCCCGGCCGCTGCCGCTATGGCATCATGCTGCGCGAAGACGGTTTCGTCTATGACGACGGCGTCGTCGGGCGCCTCGCCGAGGATCGCTTCCATGTCACCACAACGACGGGCGGTGCGCCGCGCGTCATGAACCACATGGAAGATTATCTCCAGACGGAATTCCCGCATCTCAAGGTGTGGCTGACCTCGACCACGGAACAGTGGGCGGTCATTGCCGTGCAGGGCCCGAAGGCACGCGAAATCCTCGCGCCGCTGGTCGAAGGCATCGACATGGAGAATGAGGCCTTCCCGCATATGAGCGTGCGCGAAGGCAAGATCTGCGGAGTGCCGACAAGGCTCTTCCGCATGTCGTTCACGGGTGAGGCGGGCTTCGAAGTCAACGTTCCGGCCGATTACGGCCAGGCCGTCTGGGAAGCCATCTGGGCGCGTGCCGAACCGCTCGGCGCCTGCGCCTACGGCACCGAGACCATGCACGTTCTGCGCGCCGAAAAGGGCTACATCATTGTCGGCCAGGATACGGACGGTACCGTCACGCCGCACGATGCCAGCCTCAGCTGGGCGGTCTCCAAGAAGAAGACCGACTTCGTCGGTATTCGTGGCTTGAAGCGGCCGGACCTCGTCAAGGAAGGCCGCAAGCAGCTCGTCGGCTTGTTGACCAAGGATCCGACCGTGGTTCTGGAGGAAGGCGCGCAGATCGTCGCCGATCCGAACCAGCCGAAGCCGATGACCATGCTGGGCCATGTGACATCGTCCTACTGGTCGGAAAACTGCGGCCGCTCGATTGCCATGGCACTCGTCGCAGGCGGCCAGGCCCGTTTGGGCCAGACGCTCTACGTGCCGATGCCCGACCGCACCATCGCGGTCGAAGTCAGCGACATGGTCTTTGTCGACAAGGAAGGAGGACGCCTCAATGGCTGATCAAGCTCTCCGCAAGGCGCCGCTCGCCGGCCGTCATGGTGGTTCCGCCGGCGCGCGCGTCACGCCCGCCGCCCCCGCAACCCGCCTGTCGCTGCGTGCCGGCACCGACGCCATCGGCACGCTGTCGCTGGCTTTCGGCCTTGAACTGCCGCAGCGGCCCAAAACCTCGGCGTCGGTCAGTGGCCGCCACGCGCTCTGGCTCGGTCCGGACGAGTGGCTGCTGATCGACGAAAACGGCGCCGACCTGATGGCGATCGCCTCTGGCGTTTCGGCGCTGCATTCGGCCACGGACGTTTCCCACCGCAACACGGCGATCCTCGTTTCCGGCCCGGATGCGGCCGGTGCGATTGCCAGCAGCTGCCCGCTCGATCTCGGCAATACGATCTTCCCGGTCGGTGCCGCCGCCCGCACGGTGCTCGGCAAGATCGAGATCGTGCTCCTGCGCACGGGCGAAGAGGATTATCGCGTGGAATGCTGGCGTTCGTTCTCGTCCTACGCCTTCGGCATTCTTGCCGAAGGTGCGGAAGACGCCGGGCTCTGACCTAGAATCAGAAGAAGCGATAGAAAAACAGGGCTGTCTCTCGCGTGCCGGGGGACAGCCCTTTGTACAGGTACCGGTCGTGGCCGCCGAGGGTAAAACCCTGGCGCATGTAGAACCGGCAGGCTGCGACATTGGTCGTCTGGGTCTCGAGCCGGATGCCGGGCAGTTCCTTCTCCTTCGCCCAGGTGACCGCCTGCTGCATCAGCCGTTGTGCGGCACCGGTGCCGCGCCATTCCATGTCGACGGCAAGATCATCGATCGAGGCGAGATCGTTCCATTCGCGCGACAGCGCGATATAGCCGACGGGCACCTCGTCGCCGATGACGACAAAGAGCGCCTTGTCATCTGTCACTACATGCAGCGCCAGTTCCGCCTGATCGAAGCCGTAACTTTTCGGATAGGGCTCGACCGGGCGTGCATGGGCAAGCCAGTCGCCTTCGAAGGGCGGCGCGGCCTCGCGGGTGATGAGGAAGGAGAAATCGCAGGCGCCAAGCGCCGTCAGATCCTCCGGGGTGGCAGATCGAACCTTCACACGTCCTCCGGACGGTCCTTCGGGTCGAACTGGATGATGGTGATCCAGTCGGCCGTCAGCGCCGGCTTGCGTTCGTCCTCGATCTCGACCGTCACGTCGTAGCGGATCGTCACCATGCCGGCGCCGCGGAAGCGGGCTTCGGCCAGAACGAAGCGGCTGCGCACGCGCGCGCCACTCTTCACCGGCGTCATGAAGCGAACTTTATCAAATCCGTAATTGATGCCCATCGTCTGTTCGACGATGCGCGGAACGCAGTCGTAGTTCATTGCCGAGAGCAGCGAAAGCGTCAGGAAGCCGTGGGCGATCGTGCCGCCGAAGGGGGTTTCTGCCGCCGCGCGCACGGGATCGGTGTGAATGAACTGATGGTCTTCCGTGGCCTCGGCAAAGCGGTCGATCATCGTCTGGTCGACGGTGAACCAGCGTGACAGGCCGAGCTCCGTGCCGACGAGGGCGGCAATGTCTTTCAGGTGGATATTGTCTGGCATAGGGCTTTCCCGTCGATCGATTCGCGCCTCTTCTAGAGGGGCGGTTTGTCCGGGCAATGAAGATCAATGCTTTTCGACAAAAATCTCGACGCTGCGTGGATGAAGGAGACCAGTCGCGGGATGGTTGGCAGAAAGCAGGCTCGTCCACTCTCGCCCCTCCGGGGGCGGCAAGGCAAGAGCTTGCGCGCCATGAGTCCGGTTGATGGCGAGCGCAAGATGAACGATCCGTTGCTGCTGTAGATCAGGTGTCTTCAAAAGGGCAAGCAGGGTTCCGGCGAACGGCGCTTCCCAGTCGCCGACGGTCATCGGGCTGCCTGCCAGCGTCAGCCATTCGACATCGCCCGCGCCGCTGAGGAACGTCGTTTCGCCGAGCGCGGGAAAACGCTTGCGGATCGCTGCGAGCATGGCGGTGTGCTCGATCAGGCCTTCGTCCAGCCTGTCCCAATGCATCCAGGTGATGGCATTGTCCTGGCAATAGGCATTGTTGTTGCCCTGCTGGCTGCGCCCGCCCTCGTCGCCGGCCGTCAGCATCACCGTGCCGCGCGAGAGGAAGAGGCTGGATAGCAGTGCCTTCACATCGGCGCGGCGGGCGGACAGCACCGCGCCGTCCGTCGTCGCACCCTCGACGCCATTGTTCCAGGAGTGGTTTTCGTTGTGGCCGTCGCGGTTGTCCTCGCCGTTCGCCTCGTTGTGTTTCACCGTGTGCGAAACGAGGTCCATCAGCGTGAAGCCATCATGGGCGGCGAGGAAATTGACGGTTCGTGTGCTGTCCCCGCCGTGGCGCGAAAAAATGTCGGAGGAGCCGGCAAAGGCGGTGACGAAGGGCCCTAGCCGATGGCTGTCGCCGCGCCAGAAGGTGCGTGTGTCGTCGCGGTAGCGGTCGTTCCATTCCAGGAAGGGGGCGGGGAAATTGCCGAGCTGATAGCCGCCGGGGCCGATGTCCCAGGGCTCGGCGATCAGCACGCGGTCTTTCAACAGCGGGTCGGCGCAGATTTCGGACAACAGGGCGGCGTGGGCGGAAAAGCCGTCGGCCTCGCGGCCGAGGATCGTCGCGAGGTCGAAGCGGAAGCCATCGACGCCGGCATGGCGCACGAGATAGCGCAGGCTGTCGAGCACGAGCTGGCGGACGACGGGGTGCTCGCCGGCGATGGTGTTGCCACAGCCGGTGTCGTTGATCAGTTCGCCGGGTCGACCCTCCACATGGCGGTAATAGGTGAGGTTGTCGAGACCGCGCATGGAGAGCGTCGCGCCATGGCGGTCGCTCTCGCCGGAATGGTTGAAGACGAGATCGAGCACGACACCGATATTTTCCGCGCGCAGGGCCGCGACGGTATCGGCGAGTTCCTTCATGCCGCCCGGCACGAGGCGCGGGTCGAGCGCCATCAGCGCGATCGGGTTGTAGCCCCAACTGTTGGAGAGGCCGAGCGGCGGCAGGTGGCGCTCGTCGATCCAGGCGGTGATCGGCATCAACTCGACTGCATCGACGCCGAGGCGTTTGAGATGGGCGAGCACGGCGGGGTGGGCCAAGGCTGCGACCGTGCCGCGCATGGCCTCCGGCACGTCCGGATGCAACATGGTGAAGCTGCGCACGGCAATTTCATAGACGAAGCCGCCTGAGCGGAAGATCGGCGGTTTTACGCTGACGGGAACGTCGCGGGTGACGATGGCCTTTGGCACGATATCGGCCGTGTCCGTGCCAAAGAGCGCCAGCCGGCCATCATGCACGAAGGGGCGGTCGAGTTCCTTGGCATAGGGATCAACCAGCAACTTGGCCGGGTCGAACCACAGGCCGTGATCCGGCGAATAGACGCCGTCCGCGCGAAAACCATAGCGCGTGCCAGCGACGGCACCTTCGACGAAGACGCGGTGGAAGCCGTTCTCGTCCCGCCCCATGGTGAGGCGGGCGAGTTCCGTGTTGCCGTCATCGTCGAACAGGCAAAGCTCGACGCGGCCGGCATCGTGCGAATAGACCGAGAACTCCACCCCCTCCCCGGAGAGCGTGGCGCCCGGTGCGAAGGAGGGGGCGATTGTCGTCATCTCAGGTAATCACGGTCGGAGCGTCGCGGCCGGTGCGGCTCTTGATGCCTGCGATCGTGTCGGCGACAGTGATGAGGTCGGAAAGCGCCTCCTGCGTCTCGACGTCATGGCGCGCGGCATCCGGCTCGAAGCGCTCGATATAGACGCGCAGCGTGGCACCTGATGTGCCGGTGCCGGACAGGCGGAAGACCACGCGCGAGCCGCCTTCGAAGAGAATGCGGATGCCCTGGTTCTTGCTCACCGACTGATCGACCGGGTCGTTATAGGCAAAGTCGTCGGCGGTCGCGACGGTGAGGGCGCCGAAAGACTTGCCGGGGAGCGTGGCGAGTTGATCGCGCAGGTTCGCCACCAGGCCGTTCGCAGCGTCGGTGTCGACTTCCTCGTAGTCGTGGCGGGAATAGTAGTTGCGGCCGTAGGTCGCCCAATGCTGTTCGACGATGTCGAGCACGCTTTCCTTGCGCACGGCGAGGATGTTGAGCCAGAGCAGCACCGCCCAGAGGCCGTCCTTCTCGCGCACATGGTTGGAGCCGGTGCCGGCACTTTCCTCGCCGCAGATCGTGGCAAGGCCGGCATCGAGCAGGTTGCCGAAGAATTTCCAGCCGGTCGGCGTTTCGTAGATGCCGATGCCGAGCTTTTCGGCGACGCGGTCGGCCGCTCCGGATGTCGGCATGGAGCGGGCGATGCCGGCGAGACCCGCGGCATAGCCGGGGGCGAGATGGGCGTTGGCGGCAAGCAGCGCGAGGCTGTCGGAGGGGGTGACGAAGATGCCCTTGCCGATGATCAGGTTGCGGTCGCCGTCACCGTCGGAAGCGGCGCCGAAGTCCGGTGCGTCGTCCGCCATCATCGCCTCGTAGAGCGCGCGGGCATGCACGAGGTTCGGGTCCGGGTGATGGCCGCCGAAATCGGGCAGGGGCATGAAGTTCAGCACGGAGCCTTTCGCGGCGCCTAGTCGGTTTTCGAGGATTTCCTTGGCGTAGGGGCCGGTGACGGCGCTCATCGCGTCGAAGACGATGCGGAAGCCGCCGGCAAGCAGGGCGCGGATGGCGGCGAAATCGAAAAGCTGTTCCATCAGCGTGGCATAGTCAGCGACGGGATCGATGACGGTGACCGTCATGCCCTTGATTTCATGGCTACCCTCGATGTCGAGGTTGAGATCATCGACCTCGGCGATCTTATAGCTGTCGATCGACAGGGTGCGGGCGAAGATCGCATCGGTGATCTTTTCCGGCGCCGGGCCGCCATTGCCGATATTGTACTTGATGCCGAAGTCTTCGGTCGGGCCGCCGGGATTGTGGCTGGCGGAGAGAACGATGCCGCCGAAGGCCTGGTATTTACGGATGACGTTGGAGGCGGCGGGCGTGGACAGGATGCCGCCGCGGCCGACGAGCACGCGGCCGAAACCGTTGGCGGCGGCCATCTTGATGGCGAGCTGGATGACTTCGCGGTTGTAGTATCGGCCGTCGCCGCCGATCACCAGCGTCTGGCCGGCAAAGCCCTCCAGCGAATCGAAGATCGACTGGATGAAGTTCTCCGCATAGTTCGCCTGCTGGAAGACGGGCACCTTCTTGCGCAGGCCGGACGTGCCGGGCTTCTGGTCGGTATAGGGCGTCGTCGAAACGGTTTTGATGGTCATGGCTTAGACTCGCGAAAGAAGGCTGGAATAGAGGTCGGCGTAGCGCGCGGCACTGTTTTCCCAGGAAACGTCGGACTTCATGCCCTGGTTCTGGATGCGCGCCCAGATTTTCGGCTCGCTATAGGCCTTGAAGACCCGGCGCAGCGCGTGTTGCAGGCCCTCGGCATTGATCGGGGTGAACTGGAAGCCCGTGGCGACGCGGGCGGAAAGGGCGGCCTCGTTTGCATCGATCACGGTATCGGCAAGGCCGCCGGTGCGCGCGACGATGGGAACGCAGCCGTAGCGCAGGCCATAGAGCTGGGTGAGGCCACAGGGCTCGAAGCGCGACGGGATGAGGATCGCGTCGGCGCCGGCCTGCATGAGGTGGGATAGCGGTTCGTTGTAGCCGATGACGATACCGATGCGGCCACGATGGCGGGAGGCGGCGGCGAGCAGCGCGCCCTCAAGACCCTGATCGCCGGAGCCGAGCACGGCAAGCTTGCCGCCTTGCTCGACGATCCAGTCGGCCGTCTCGGCGATGAGATCGATGCCCTTCTGCCAGGTGAGGCGGCTGACGACGCAGAAGATCGGGCCGGCGTCCTGTACGAGGCTGAAACGCTCGGCGAGCGCCTGCCGGTTGACGGCACGCTGCTTGAGGGAGCCTGTGGCATAGGTGCGGGCGATATGGGCGTCCGTTTCGGGGTTCCACACCGCAGTGTCGATGCCGTTGACGAGGCCGACGAGATCGGAGGCGCGGGCATTCATCAGGCCCTCGAGGCCCATGCCGTATTCCGGTGTCATGATCTCGTGCGCATAGGTCGGGCTGACCGTGGTAATCGACCAGGCCGTGCGCAATCCGCCCTTCAGGAAGCCGACATCGCCGTAATATTCCAATCCATCCACGGTGAATGCCTCCGGTGGCAGGCCGAGGTCCGGAAAAATATCGGGGCCGAACTGGCCCTGGAAGGCGAGATTGTGCACGGTGATGATGGTGGGAATGTGCTGGAGGCCGGTGTAGCGCATGTAGACGGCCGTCATCGCCGCCTGCCAGTCGTGGGCCTGCACGATGTCCGGCTGCCAATCCGGCAAGAGCCCGCGGGCGATTTCCGCGCCCGCGAAGGAGAGCGCTGCGAAGCGCCGCCAGTTGTCGACGAAATCCTTGCCGGTGGCATCGGTATACGGCCCACCCGGGCGGTCGTAGAAGCCCGGCGCATCCAGCACGAGGATGTCGAGACCCTCATGCGTGGTGGCGAGAATGCGCGCGGGCTCGCCGAGCAGGTCGTCGAAGGTGGCGACCACCTCGACGGTGCCCAACCGCTGCATGACCGCGGGATAGCCGGGCATCAACGTGCGCATCTGCATGCCATTCCCGGCGAGCGCGATCGGCAATGCGCCGGCGACGTCGGCGAGGCCTCCCGTCTTGATTAGCGGGAATACTTCGGATGCCACCGAAAGGATTTTCATCGGTCGACTAGAGCTCCAGCTTGTCGATCATCGGTTGGGTGATGAGGCAGATGCCGTTTTCCGACCGGCGGAAACGTTTGGCATCGACTACCGGGTCCTCACCGACGACGAGGCCTTCCGGAATGATGACGCCGCGATCGATGACGACATTCTTGAGGTTGGCATGGCGGCCGACCATGACGTTCGGCAGAACGACGGCCCCCTCCAGGCGTGCATAGGAATTGGCCCGCACGCCGGTGAAGAGCAGGCTGCGGTGCAGCGTCGAGCCGGAGATGATGCAGTCGCCCGACACCAGCGACGAGATCGCCGAACCGCGGCGGTCCTCGTCGTCATGCACGAATTTTGCCGGCGGCTTGATCTCGGCGAAGGTCCAGATCGGCCAGGTGCTGTCGTAGATGTCGAGTTCGGGGGTGATGTGCGTCAGGTCGATATTGGCCTGCCAGTAGGCGTCGATCGTTCCGACATCGCGCCAATAGGCCTCGCGCTCGAAATCCGAACGCACGCAAGACTCGTTGAAGCGGTGCGCCACGGCTTTGCCGTGCTCGACGATATAGGGGATGATGTCCTTGCCGAAGTCGCGGCTCGACGTCGGGTCGGCGGCGTCGCGGCGCAGCAATTCCATCAGGAACTTCGTGTGGAAGACGTAGATGCCCATCGAGGCCAGCGCCATTTCCGGATTGCCGGGAATGCCCGGTGGGTCCACCGGCTTTTCCACGAAGGCGATGATCTGGTCTTTCTCGTCGACATGCATGACGCCGAAGCCGGTCGCTTCCATGCGCGGCACTTCCAGGCAGCCAATGGTGACCTGCGCGCCGGAATCGACGTGCTGCTGGAGCATCAGCTCGTAGTCCATCTTGTAGATATGGTCGCCCGCAAGGATGACCATGTACTCGACGCCGTAGTCCTCGATGATGTCGATGTTCTGGTAGACCGCGTCGGCCGTGCCTTCGTACCACTGCGTTTCGGAAACGCGCTGGCTGGCCGGCAGAATGTCGAAGCTTTCGTTACGCTCAGGGCGGAAGAAGTTCCAGCCGCGCTGCAGGTGG